>NZ_VIKZ01000039.1:0-39240 GCF_009711985.1 Dolichospermum sp. UHCC 0260
TTCATAGAAGAGGGATAGAGTGGAGTTGAAACCGAATAAGTTATGAAATTAAGGATTTTAGAAGTTTTAGGACTCCAAAATCCCCAATTCCTTGATAATATATGAAACTAACGCAATGCCGGCGGTAATCGTGGTCTACCTGTAGTAATTGCATAGTTAATTACTAACAATTGTAACCATAATCCTGGAAAGCGATTTTCCAACCAAGATTGATTCCATTTCAAAAATTGCGGCAACCATATCCCCAAAATAACACTGATGAAAGCATGACGAGCAAAGCTGACATAATTCCCAACCCAACGTAATAAATCTCGCCAACCAGCTAATTGCCAAATCCACAATAATAAAGCCGGATTTTTCATAGCTGCTTTCAAAGCTAGACGGTTAAAAGTGAACCAATCACAACGGTCTTTAATGAAATTATCAGTTACTTCTGGGGTTTCATCTGTTAATAAGCCAAAGAAAGTATTCAGCATCGAATTTATCATTTGGGGGGCGATAAATTTGCCCGTGGGAACCATCATTCCCTTAGAAAACAACCACATTACAGCCACATTGCTTTGGTAAGCTCGAATTTTATTTAAGTGCTGCTGACTCAATAAATCATGTTTAAGGGCAATATTTAACAGAGTAGTTAATCGGTCTAAATTGCGGACTAAAGAACCAAAACCAGTAAAAACTAGCGGAGATTGCAAAGAAGCAGCATCACCAATGGCAATTAATCTATCAACTGCAATTGTGCGATCGCTACTATCTGCGCTAAAATGTCCTGGGATATAGCCAAAAGTTGGTTTCCTCCAGACTAATTTATCTAGATCACAACGCCGATATTCTGGCAAAATTGTGAAAAAGTCCTCATACATTTCCAACAAAGAACCAGGATTTTCTTCATTTACTTCATGATAGTGAAATAGGTAAATTGTTAATTCTTCACCAACACCAGGAAACAACTCCCAAATTAACTGTCTACCTCTCGAAATATCCCCATGACTGTAAAGAACATCCCCATATTCAGAATCCCAAACCCCAGGCTCAAAGCCCTTTTCAATCACTGCTCCCACCGTTGGACACACACTATCAAAAGCCCGACCACCATTTAATTGCCAAGCAATTGGTGAAGCCGTTCCCATTGCGTCTATCAATAAACGTCCACTCACCTGCTGTTCATTACCAGTAGGCAAATGTTTAACGTTAATCGTAACTTGTGTAGGACTAATATTCACTTGGGAAAACTCCGTTTCATCCCAAATATCACCACCAGCAGCTTGAAGTTTTTGCCCACATAATGCCAGTAACCTTTCTGAATCTAAAGCTATATTTAGGACTGTGGGAGTATGGAGAACAGAGGATTTCAAATTAGAGGGATTATTACCATCAAAAAACTTATTAAAACCGTCTTTATATTCCCTAGAAATAATTTCTGCTAATTCAGCATTGGTGAGCAAACCCAAATTTATTAAACTTTGGATTTCATCACGGGAAATATTCCATTCTCGGTTCATTTTACCAAAAGGTAATCTTTCCACCAACAGCACCTTATAGCCCAATTTAGCCATGACTGCGGCATGAATTGACCCCAAAGCACCACCAATATAAATGAGGTCATACTGAGGACTAGCAGCAGGGGAGAGGATAGGTGATATTTCCTGACTATTCCCTTGATAAAATACTACTTGACGAGGCTTTTGAGGATTTCTTACCCCTTCTCGCCACCTTTGCTCCCACCAGTAAGCGCGCTTGAGGTCATATTCTCCATTAGGCATTTTCTGAAAATACTTGACAGTTAGAGGATAATAGGGTTCTAACTCTGCGAAAATTGATTTTTGGGGATCAATGACAGGTGGTTCTGGGTAGCAATTGGGAAAGCGACTTCTAATTTTCCGCGTTAGAGATTGGAGAATGCGTCTCTCCTGGGGAAAAGGTTTATCTCCCCAACGGAATACTTTTAGGTAAGTTGTCCGCTGCACCGACCACACAAATACAGATAGTTCTACGCTATTGGCAATGGTACTTTTAGCCGCACTTCCCAGCCGAAACCCATCTGGAGTGATGAATTTTTGACTATTTTCGACAACGAAATCTGTTTGTAGCCATTTGCTGACGGATACTGTATCGGGTGTAGGAATTTCTAAATAAAGAAGTTCTTGCATATTGTTCTGATATCTCATAACGAATCTACTCACTCAGACAGATTAAAAAAAGGCAGAAACTAGGTTAAACTCTGCGCTAATTAACTTCATAAAGATTCCATAAAGAATTTTAATCATTTATCAATTTTATTGTTCATGTTGTAAATTTCCTAAACCCATACCATGAATTATCCTATCCCAGACAGTCCCCAAGAAATATCTGCATTAAGAAAACAGCCAGTTGATGAAGAATTAGTGGCTGCGGTAATTGCTGGTGTAATTAGAGTAGTTCGCGCTCAGGGTCAGTCTTTAGATCAATTAACTACCCAGGTATTAGCGGATGATAAAATGTTAGATAGGCAACAAAGGCGCTGGTTAAGTCAGTTGGTTGCCCAAGCATGGGAAAATTTTCCTTAATGCGCTGATGATATACAAGTATGTAGACGAGAGAAGACTTCCACCCCCCTCATATCCAAATGCTACAGGGATGTGTGCTTTAAGTTTTGTTTAGTTGTTGTTTTGTCAAAACTAATATCTTTATAATACAACCACTTTCCGTCTTTCCTCCATCCTACTGTGTCGCATAAGGACTGCCAAACTTTATCGTCATTTTTATTCAGTACATATTATTAAACTCAGGTGCCGCATTGTTAAATGTCATACATTAGCATTTTCGGGAATATCATAAATAATTGCTTGCCTAATTCAGTATTAGGGACTTCCAAGAAATAAAATCCCCAAAAATTTCTTGTAGTGCGGGCATACTATGGCTAACGCCACGCTGCGCTATCGACAAGCTCAGTACAAGTCTTGCCCGCTAATCATCAAGGACGGGCAGGATGCCCATCCCACAAAATTGGGTAATTTATTTTTTGGTGTTCCCTTAAACCTCGTCCAAGTTGAAAACTGGAGTTTTTCAAAAGGGAACAGGGAAGAGTATAGGATTTGGGAATAAAACCCAATTAAGAAAAAACTATGGGTCTCAAAGTAAACGCGGTTTAACACTAAATTTCCTGAATTTTTAGCGATTCCTACAGAGTGCTGTTTCTTTGAGTCTCGTAAGCGTTACACATTCAGATATAATACGTGGCGGGAATAGGATTAAATTAATAGGACAAAAATTACTGAAAGTTAGAAAACAAAGGCTATTTAGTTAAACATAGATAGGGTTAACACTAAGCTGTTATTCTAATTTTTTTAATTTCTCCTTAACCTTTAATTATTTATTCCTTAAATAAACTGAGATAAATTCTCTTTATAGTCAGGAATTTACCGATTTTTTTAAAGCTCAAAAAGACTAAAATACCCATTGCGGACTAAGTAACAACAAACCTCTAATTGCCAATATAAAAATTATGAATTCAATTCAACTTAACCATGTCGGTACTATCAAATTAAGCGGCGCAGAAATTTCTGATTTTGACCCCATATCTCAACGCCTTTTTGTGACTGGAGAATCTGCAAATAAACCTGTTCTCCAAGTAGTAGATGTTTCTGATGCAAATAACCCCACTCAAGTTACTAACATTGATCTTTCTAGCTTAGGTGCAGGAATTCAAAGTGTAGCCGTCAGAAAAGACATAGGAACTGGAAATAGCATTGTGGCGATCGCTATTTCTGCAAATACAAGTACCGACCCCGGTAAAATTGCTTTTTATGATGCTGTAACTCTCACTAAAATTTCCGAAGTGACAGTAGGTGCTTTACCTGATATGATCACTTTCACTGCGGATGGTAGCAAATTACTTGTCGCCAACGAAGGAGAACCCAGTGAAAATTATGCTATTGATCCAGAAGGTTCAATTAGTATCATTGATGTTTCTGGAAATATTGCCAGTTTAGATAATAGTAAAGTTACAACTGCAAATTTCACGACATTTAATGGGCAAAAAGAAACTTTAAAATCAGCCGGAGTCAGACTTTTTGGACTTAATGCCACCGTTGCTCAAGATTTAGAACCAGAGTATATAGCAATTTCTTCCGATGGCAAAACTGCATTTGTTACCCTACAAGAAAATAACGCCTTTGCAGTTTTAGACATTGCTACTGCTAATATTACTAAAATTGTTCCATTAGGTTTTAAAAATCATAATTTACCAGAAAATGGTCTTGATGCTAGTGATAGAGATGTTAATGGTACTTCTGGTGGTGGAGGTAAAATTAATATTCAAAATTGGCCAATTTTCGGGATGTATCAACCCGATGCAATTAGCTCTTTTCAAATTGCTGATAAGACCTATTATATCACCGCAAATGAAGGAGATGCGCGGATTCGTCCTACAGCAAATGGTACTTTTGGTAATGAAGGATCACTATTTAACGAAGAAGCAAGAGTTTCTAGTTTAAATCTTGATCCTACAGCTTTTCCTAATGCTACTGAGTTGAAAAAACCGGAAAACTTAGGACGTTTAACCGTTACCAATAAACTAGGAGATACCGACGGAGACGGAGACTTTGATCAACTTTATGCTTACGGTGCTCGTTCTTTCTCAATTTGGGATGATCAAGGTAAATTAGTATATGACAGTGGCGACCAAATTGAACAGATTCTCAAACAACAAACGCCTACATTTTTTAATGCTAATAATGGTTCTGCGGCTGAGTTTGATACTCGTTCCGATAATAAAGGCCCTGAACCAGAAAGTACAGTTGTTGGCGTAATTAATGGTATTCCTTATGGATTCGTTGGCTTAGAACGGGCTGGCGGTGGGGTGATGGTATATAATCTTAGCAACCCCACTGCACCTCAATTTGTTCAGTATATTAGAACCGAAGGTGATGTCTCTCCTGAAGGTTTAAAATTCATCTCTGCGGAAAATAGTCCTAATGCTAAACCAATGCTGGCAGTTGCTAATGAAGTTAGTAATACTGTTAGCTTTTATGAAATAGCTTCCCCACCAAAGTTAACTACTTATGAATTTCAAAATCTACCCAAATTAGGCACAACTTCCACCGGACAAGATATATTTTTGGGTGGGTTTTCTGGATTGTATTTCCAAGGTGTAGCGGATAATGGCAATCTCAAATTTGTTACTAATACAGATCGTGGTCCTAATGGTGAACCCACAGGTCAAAATAGACCGTTTTTCTTACCCAATTTTCAACCAGAAATAGTCAGTTTTGAACTTAATCAAACTACTAATCAAATCACCATTACCAAAAGAACTGGGTTATTTCGTGAAGATGGTAAAACTCCATTAACTGGACTTCCCAACGTCCAAGCTGGGGCTGCTGGAACAGCTTACACTGATGAAATTGGGGTTGATTTAAATGGTAAAGTTTTACCTAATGACACCTTGGGGGCTGATGTCGAGGGTATCGTCATTGCGAAAAATGGCGACTATTGGCTGGTAGATGAATATCGTCCCGCAATTTACCATTTCGATGTCAATGGGAAATTACTTGATCGTTTTGTTCCCCAAGGAACAGCAACCGCAACAGAACCAGATCAACCCGCAGGAACTTTTGGAACTGAGGTATTACCAGCAGTTTATACCCAAAGACGGTCAAATCGCGGCTTTGAAGCCATAGCACTAGAAGGTAACAAACTATATGCTTTTATTCAAAGTCCAATTGATAATCCCGATAATGGCACTGATACAACTTCCAGAAATTCCCGCAATTTGCGAATTCTGGAATTTGACATAATTTCTAAACAGGTAACTGGTGAATATCTCTATCTCTTGGATGATATTACAGGCAGTGGTAATGCCAAAACTGATAAAATTGGTGATGCTGTTGCCTTGGGTAATGGTAAATTTGCCGTTGTAGAACGAGATGATAGAAGTGATAATACTTCCAATAAACTTATCTATCAAATAGATTTAGCAACAGCGACTAATATCAATAATCCTGCTAACTTTACTTTGCCAAGTGGTAAGACTATTGAACAATTAAGCGCGGCTGAATTAACTACCGCTGGAATTATTGCTGCTAACAAAACTTTAATAGTTAATGCAGCGCAAGTAGGTTACACCGGAGTTGAAAAATTAGAAGGTTTGGCATTAGTAGCACCCAATATTCTGGCTGTGATTAATGATAATGATTTTAATGTCGCAGGAACAACAATTCCTGAAAAATTAGGCATTATTGAACTACCTAATAATCTACCTATCACTATTAGTGGTACTTCTGGAAACGATATTTTATTAGCATCTGCCAGCGGTTATACTCTCCTGGGTTTAGCAGGTAATGACTCCATTGATGGTGTCACAGGAACAGGTGACAATATCTTCGATGGTGGTGAAGGTGATGATGAAATCTTTGCTAAGGAAAATGATACGGCTTTAGGTGGTTCAGGCAATGACCGTTTATTCTCCGATGGTCAAGGTAATAATATTTTATCTGGTGGTGAAGGTAATGATCAAATATTCCCTGATCGCAATGACAAAGTATTTGGTGATGCTGGTAATGATGTCATCTTCTCTGGTCTTGGTGGTAATACCTTAACAGGTGGTGATGGTCAAGATATCTTTTGGTTGGCTAATGGTGCATATCTGCAAAGTCCCAACATAATTACTGATTTTAATCCGGCACAAGATTCATTAAAAGTGGATGTTGAAGGATTCAAAAACATCAATCAACTGACATTTTCACCCCAGGGCAATTACACCTTAATTAGTGCGAATAGTAATCCCTTAGCTATTCTGAAAAATTACGAATTACCACAGTTTGCTATCACCTCAGCTTCAGCAACAGAAGGAAATATCATAATTTTCACTGTCACTCGCACAGGAAATAATTCGTCTTCACAAAGTGTAACTGTAACTACCTCTATTGCTACAGGGGATACAGCCAGTGATACCGACTTGACAGCAAAAACGGCAACTTTGACTTTTGCACCGGGAGAGACGACTAAAACCTTTGCTGTCCAAACAACTCAAGATGTCCTGTTTGAAGAAAATGAGACTTTTACTGTTAGTTTAAGTAATCCTGATAATGGTGCAATTGTCAGTTCCACAAATGGTACAGCCAAAGGAACAATTAACAATGATGAAGCTGACGCTGCTGCTGCTGCTGCATCAATATTTAGCATTGCTACTGCTTCAGCAACGGAAGGAAATGGGGTAAATTTCACGATTACCCGCACAGGAGATAATCAATCTACTCAAAGTGTGACTGTATCTACGGCTATTAATGCAGATGATACAGCGAGTAACAATGATTTGACTCAGAAAAATGAAACTCTCACATTTGCACTAGGAGAAACAACTAAAACCTTTACTGTCCAAACAACTCAAGATTCACGAGTGGAAAAAGATGAGACTTTTACAGTCAATTTAAGTAATTCCACAAACGGCTCAATTATCAGTTCTACTAACAATACAACTAAGGGAGTCATTATTAATGATGATATTCCTTTTGCAACTCCTAATAATAATAATTACATCTTTCCGATTAAAGGTGAAGGTGATCAAGTTAGGCTCAAAGTTAGTTTAGTAGCACGCAATTCTAATTCTATCAATGAATTAGCTGTCTTTAATGTTGATGATGCTCAAGGAAATATTAATGGTATTGCGCCCGGTGCAGCAGGTTATAATCAAGCAGCCATAAACAGAGCAAAAGTTGTTTTTTCTGCTATTTCTAATCTACCTAATGGGTTTAATATTGTGGATTCCGTCCGCTTAATTAACTTTAATAGTGGTGATAATCTGAAATTCTTGTTGGTGAAAAATGGGACAATAGATTCTGTTAATTCTGGCAAGACTCCATTATCAAACTTATCATTTGCTGATGTTTCAAACCAAAAGATTGCAGATTTTGGTGCTGATGGTTTTACTGTTTCCTGGGAAGATGGTTCTGGCAATGTTGCAGATTTCAATGATTTAGTTGTTAAAGTTCAACATAGTAATGATAAGTCGGTGATTGGTACAGGATTACAAGGTGGTAATCAAGGAGAAATTATTGATTTACGAGATATAACCAGTCAAGTAAAAGTAGATTTTTCTGTTTATCGAGAAGCTGCATTTAATAACGAAGTGTACTTCTACAAAATTGATAATGCTGCTGGACAAATTGGCAATTTACAAGCAAATTCAGCTAATCGTGCTAATTATCTGCAAACGGCGTTGAACAATCTTCTCAAAGATGCACAAACTGGTACAAATATCAAATTTTCTGCTGCTAATCAAGGTATTCAAACGGGTACTGCTACTATTACGGGTGGAACAATTCTTGCGCCTATGATTGTGGTTAATGGTACGTTATCTCAGCTTTTGGATAGCAATGCTAATAATAATCCTCAAGTTTATTTCCCATATTTAGGGATAAATAGTGATGGAGTAGACCACATTCGGTTGTTGGGAAATAATACTTTCGGTTTTGAAGATTTAGTAAATGGTGGTGATTTGGATTATAACGATATCATTGTGAAAATGAATTTTACTCAGGTTGTGTAATTTCAATTGCCAAAGCTAGTTGATACAGATAGCGACGAGATAAAGAAGTATCTTTTGCTAACTGACGACTAGCTTGGGAACGGGAAATCCCCTGGTGCATAAGCTGTAATAACTCAGCTTTGAGTTCTGTTTCTGTCAGTTGGATTTGACTCGGTGGATTTCCTGCTACCAAGAGAGTATATTCTCCTTGGGGTTCTCTTTGGGTATAATCAGCGATCGCATCCTCTATTGTTCCTCGCCAAAATTCCTCGTATAATTTAGTTAGCTCCCGTGCTATAACTAGAGAGCGATCGCTTCCTAAAACTGTCCCCAAATCTGCTAAAGTATCCCGCAATCGGTGAGGTGATTCATAGAAAACCAAAGTTCGAGATTCACCTTGCAAAGATTCCAAATATTTCTGGCGTTGTTGACTTTTAGCCGGTAAAAAACCATCAAAAATAAACCTATCTGTGGGTAATCCCGCCGCACTCAAAGCCGTAATTACAGCACTTGCACCGGGGATAGGCACAACAGTGATACCATTATCAATACAAGCCTTAATTAACTCATATCCTGGGTCAGAAATTCCCGGCATTCCCGCATCACTTACCAAAGCGATCGCTTTTCCATATTGTAAATGCTCTAATAATTCAGGAATGCGACTATGACTATTATGTTCATGGTAACTAATTTGGGGAGTTTTCACCTGAAAATGCTGTAGTAATCTGCCTGTGTGGCGTGTGTCTTCTGCCGCAATCATATCCACTGCTTGCAAAATTCTCACCGCTCTAAAAGTCATATCTTCGAGATTACCAATGGGTGTAGCGACAATATAAAGTGTTCCTGGTTTTGGTTCAGTTTGCATATTAATTTTGAACACGGATTCAACGGATTAAAGGATTTCACAGATTAGATGATTTTTGAGATGATTTAATCTGTGAAATCTGTAATTTGCAGGAAAGAAGTTATCAGCTAGTAGTCTGTCAAATTTATTTTGACGGGTTTTTGGTAGTGCGGGCATACTTCGACCCTTCGACAGGCTCAGGGCATCGCTTGCTCAGTACAAGTCTTGCCCGCGTGAGCGAGACGCTCACACTACAGTCCATCATTTTTATCTTGACAAACTACTAGTTGTTAATAAACTTCTCAAACACCTCACCAAAATCTTTCCGCACATAAGTTTCATGAGCATATTTTAACCAATTAAAAGCATACTGATTAATTGATTTAAATTGCTCTTCTGAAGTTGATGTAGTTGTTGAACGACTAACTGTACTAGCTGCTGTATTTAAACTAGTTTGAGCATATTGATGATAAAGAGCATTTTCTCGTTGAATTGAGGCAATTTTCAGTAAAGCCTTGTACAAGTCTTTCAAAGGATCAATATAAATTTTAGCAACATCAATAGAATAGGATATATCCCCCATTATTAACTTGATTTCGATATCCATATCTATTGTTCCTGCGGTTTCTAGCTTCACATCCTTAATAATATGATGACTATAACTAAAACGTTTGAGTAGACGTTTTTTACTAACCGCAGAATTTCCATCTAGATGAATTAACGCTAGGTTAGTAAAACAGTATTCATCAGTTTTCGACTTAATTAAAAAATAGATCTTTTCCCCTTCTTCATGAATCACATAATCATCACTATCAACTTTATGAAAATCTTCTGGTTTGATCACAGCACCAATATCACTCAAACCTAGTGCATCCATCGCCATATTTTTGAACATGATCTTTTACTCTCTAAGCAAATTAATTTTACTATGATTTTATTGATTATACGTCAGTGCTATTTGATTTACGAATTTACTTAACAGTATTTTACTAAGTAAGTCAACACAATAAAACCAAACTGTGTAAAGAAATGTAAAATCGCTGAAAACTTCTTCACCCTTGCCTCTTGCATGAGTGCCTTTTGCCTTGCTATAACGACAATTTTTAACGCCAACCTACTTAATCTCTGTTAAGATATAAGAACAAATTTGAAAAAATGAAGACAATCCAGGTTAAAATTTCCAATTCTCAAAAGTTACACTTTTTTTGATTCCTTGCATAAAAATTATCATCATAGGTAAGTAAATGAGCAAAAATAATTAAACATTTTGAAAATACCTAAACCGATGAATTATGTAGGGGTGGTACCCCTACATTAAATTCATAAACTTTCCTATAATTTACTTAATACTTTGAGCAAGTTACCAATTAGCAATGAGCAAATCTGGCTTATTTGTGGGTTTAATTACCTTAGATTTAATTTATCTCGCGGACTCTTCCCCCCAAAATAATCAAAAACTTGTTGCCACTGACTATACTGTAGCAGCAGGAGGACCAGCAACAAATGCCGCCGTCACCTTGAGTCATTTAGGCAACCAAGCTACAGTTTTAGGTGTATTGGGTTCCCACGATATTACACAGCTAATTCGTAGCGATTTAGAGAATTACCAAGTCGCAATTATTGACTTAGACTCCCATCGCCATACACCACCACCCGTTTCTTCAATTATTGTTACGCAAGCTACAGGAGAAAGAGCGGTAATTTCTATTAATGCCATCAAAACTCAGGCAAATATTACCTCTATCCCCGCAAATATTTTACAAAATATTGATATTGTCTTAATTGACGGACATCAAATAGAAGTTAGCAAAATCATTGCCCAAATGGCTAAAAAACAAAATATTCCCGTTGTCATTGATGGTGGTAGCTGGAAACCAGGATTTGCAGAAATATTACCTTTTGTAAACTATGCTATTTGTTCTGCTAATTTCTATCCCCCTAACTGCAAAAATCAGCAAGATGTTTTTGCCTATTTGCAAAATTTTAACATTCCTCACATTGCCATTACTCAAGGGGAAAATCCCATTCAATACTTAAATTGTAGTCAATTTGGTGTGGTAAATGTGCCAAAAATCCAGCCCGTTGATACACTAGGAGCAGGAGATATTTTTCACGGTGCTTTCTGTCACTATATCCTGGAAACAAATTTTATAGAAGCATTAGCACTAGCTGGTAATATTGCTACGGAAGCGTGTAAATATTTCGGTACGCGCCCTTGGCTAAATTCAAATATTTAATGTTCATTTTTCCTATTCCACCCAAATTTATCCTCAAATGAAAGACCTATCCGAAATATTAACAATTGCGCGGTCAGTTGGTTGGGGTGCAGCCAGTCTCCTCAGTTCTTATTATCATGGTACTATCGCTGCACCAAATTTAGATATTCAATATAAAGATAATGAACCCGTTACAGTTGCAGATTTGGCTGTTAGTGAATATATCTTGTCACAGCTACAAGCCGCTTTCGGGAATGAAGACTTTGGATATATCAGCGAAGAAACTCATAAATCAGAACAGGGAAAAAATCCTGCTGAGTGGGTATGGATAATTGATCCATTAGATGGGACAAGAGACTTTATCAACAAAACTGGAGAATATGCCATTCATATTGCCTTAGTGCAAGGAACACAGACAATGTTAGCCGTCGTGGCAGTTCCAGAGACACAAAAGTTGTATTATGCCACCAGAGGCAGTGGGACTTTTATCGAAACCACAACTGGTTCTATGCCTGTGCGACTTAACTCCCATAAAAATATCCAAGATCTAATTTTGGTTGTTAGTCGCTCACACCGCAACGATAGGTTAGAATATCTCTTACAGCACTTGCCCTGTCAAAATCAAAAAGCGATTGGTAGCGTCGGTTGCAAAATTGCAGCAATAGTTGAACAGCAAGCAGATGTTTATATTTCCCTTGCCGGTAAATCCGCACCGAAAGACTGGGATATGGCTGCTCCTGAACTTATATTAACAGAAGCAGGTGGCAAGTTTACCCATTTTGACTGCACGCCATTAAAATACAACACCGGCGACATTCATCAATGGGGGGAATTACTGGCGAGTAATGCTCAAAATCATGAGGAACTATGTCAAGAAGCACAAAGCATTCTCACACGGTTTGCTTCAAACTAAAATAGTATTGATCGGGGCAAATTCCCTAACAATGCTCAAAGTTTTGTGGGGAAATTTTGCTCGTCATGGGTTAATATTCTCATATAGTGTTATAATGGGCGAGGTGAGGATTATTTTCGGTTGAGATCGCAATCGCTATTAAGTCCAGTAAAAAAAATTAAAATCTAGAGTATCCAGCAGATACAGTCCTAGACTAAACGCCGCTGGAATATTTTACTTTGACTTTAGTTCTCAAATATTAATTTAAACTACGGAGGAACAGGAATGACACAAGTGGTCTTAGGTGAAAATGAAGGAATTGAATCAGCACTGCGAAGATTTAAGCGGGAAGTTTCCAAAGCGGGAATTTTCCAAGATATGCGGAAAAAGCGTCACTTTGAGACACCTTTAGAAAAAGAAAAGCGCAAAGCTATAGCTAGACACAAACAACGTCGTCAACAACGTTCTCGCTTCAAACGATAAGTTTTTAGTCTTGTCTGCTGCAACTGGAAATCCCGACGGATTTCCTGTTAATTGAAACAAATTACAAGTAGTTACTAATGATATCAAGTACAATTTATGCAGTGGTTAGGGGCGAGTTTATCCTGCCCCTAAGTTGTTTTTAGATTAAATTAACTGCTAGATTTCAGCTACTGCTCGTTCAATTAAACGTCTTGCTAAAGTCTGAGTTCCTGTGTGTTCATAGTAATTTGTAGACACATCTATAAATGCTGCCAGATAGTCTAGCTTGTCATCAGCAATTTGCGTAAAAGATTGCAAATTACTAATTACTTTGTGAGGGGTTAAATTATGGCTTGTTACCAGCCCACTCATCCAACCGCTAACTGATTGAAAACTTTCCCCAATAAAGTTGAGTTTACCAGCATCGTTATTGCCAGGAATAGTATTTTTGATGGTTTGGAAAGTCGAGTTTTGGTTTAGATCTTGGGGACTCATTTGACTAATTCCAGATAAGGCTTTGTGAATAAAGTCGGGTCCGAGGGGAATTAAACCATCAACACAAACTAATGCCACCATGCGGATAAGTGACTCACCACCATACTCACCTAAAGCACCGACAAAATCGCCAATGCTGTCCCCAGGAATACCGTTAATTTGACAAAAAGCGACTACTTCAGCTACTAATTTCAGGGTTAAGTCAATGGTTTGAGCTTTGTCCGGTTTGGGAGTCAGAGAGTTTAAAAAACCAAGCAGGGGAATTGATTCCCCAATTTTGTTGGCTAAAGCTGCTGCACCCAAAGCTTTATCTGCACCATCAACAGTTTGATACAGCCAGAGGGCGGTTTGATATCCTTGGGATTTATCATTAAATAGATAAATTGCTCTTTCACCAATTTGTTGAATTAACTCTTCGTCAGTCTCCCCGGTAACAGTTTTAATGGTATTCACAAAACCAACTGTATTTTGCCATTCTCCAGGAGCAACAAAATCCAAAGCTTTCAACATGGAAACAGTCAAGTTACTGGTTGGTAATTCGTCAACTAACTCGAAAATTGATTTACTCACAAAAGTCTCCTTGTGTATGTTTTGTATTAACGTCGGTTGTTAGTTAGGGAAGCGATTAAACTATTTCAACGTTGCTAAACCATCGAGATTAAATTTTTCTATCCAGGCTGCGCGATCGCTCGCTGTAAATGATGGACTTTTAGAAATTACCTTGACTTGGTACTTATCCACCAAAACCGAAGTTTGAGTGTTACCAACTTTTACCGCAGGATAACCGCCTATTTTTTCAGTGCTGTTAGCAAATTTAGCCGCTGCTCCTGGTATGCTGCTAGTATCAGAAATAGCGAGTTGAGCAACTACTTTGCCACCTTTTTTCAAGTTTGCTTCAGAAAAGCCTTTTTTCTCTTGGGTATAGACACGATCATAGCCATCTTCGCTACTGGGGAAGAATTTATTTAATTTACTACCCTGAGTTGCACTTTTAACTACTGCCTGTCCACTTCTTTGCTTGGTACTTTCCTGTTGTACTTGATCAAAACGACTAGGTGCTTTTGTAGAGCAGGCTGTAGTTAGTAGTAGGATTGATAGCAATACAGCAGCTAAAACTCTCCGCCCATGATTTTTCACCATTTTTGGCTTCTCCTTAATACTTGAGCTTGTGAGGCAATTATCAACTATTTTGCCATTTACAAACTAGAAATTTACTTTTAAATAATACTACGCAAGACGTTGAGCTATCACCGCATACAAAGGATCTCCGCCTGGTACCCCCAACCACTGTAAAAAACCTGGTGCTGCTGACTTTGAGCAAATCACTTCTGGGGTGGTGAATCCAGGAACTGAGGCAAAATAGCCCTTGACCAATTTTACTCTAAAAGCTTCCGAACCGTCTCGCCAGACTTGAATTGCCTTTTGAAAAAACATCCGGTTAGAAAAACTAATAATTGCTATCCCACCGGGTTTAAGAATGCGGTGTATTTCCGAAAATATAGCCTCTGGGTATTGGATATATTGCACAGAAACACAGTTAATAACAGCATCAAAGTCTTGATCTGGAAAAGGTAACTGGGGATTTGTGTTGATATTTTGGACAAAGTAATGATTTAACTGGGGATTCCGGGCTAATTCTTCAGCATTTAGTCCATGTCCTGCTACATGAGCAAAATCTATATCTGTGGGTAGATGCGATACCCAACTACTCATCAAATCAAGAATACGAGTATTTGATTGCAGTCGCTGACGATATAAATCAGTTAATTGTTGAATAAAACCCTCATCTACATGAGTGACAAAGCGAGGGTAACTATAGAATAACAGATCATCCGATTCATCTAATTTAATGCGTTGACTTGGTTGCAGGAGCATAAACGTCTTTTTTCCCCGATTGGAAAATTTTGAATAGTATTCTAATTGATAAGTTATTTTTGATAACTTAACTTATTCTACATGAGTAAATACTATATTTACTATTCATAAATGTTTTTTAAATCACCCCTAATTATTTTGATTATCCAATTAATTCGGCTATTTTGGCAATTACCATATCCCAAGTTGTTAATTTGGCTACTTCCTTTGTTGTTATTTACTTCTGGGGAAACCAGTCTCATGGCTCATGATGAAACCCTTTATGCGTTAAGAGCCAGACAAATGTTTGAAACTGGTGACTGGGTATCTCCTTGGGGTAATCCTCATCATAAAACCCCTGGTTTTTATTGGTTAATTGCTATTTTTTATCAGCTATTTGGTGTTAGTGATACAACTGCGCGAATACCGGCAATGATTGCGGGAATTTTGAGCATATTTGTTATTTATAAAGTTGGGAAAATTTTACTATCTCAAGAATTAGCATTTTTGGGAATTATGATTTTAAATGTAGCATTTTTGTGGTTACAATATTGTCGGTTAGCCACACCAGATGTCCCAACTATCTTATTAGTATTTATGGGAATTTTCTCCCTATTAAAATCTGACATAGATCCTCGAAAACGATATTTTTATGGTTTTATAACTGGGTTAAGTTTTGGCTTAGGCTTTTTAATGAGAAGCTTAATGATTTTTTTACCAATGATAGCATTATTACCTTATTTAATTATAGATCATCGCCGTCATCGTCATTTAACTAACCCCATGTTGTATTTAGGGTTTTTAGTGGGTTTAATTCCTAGCTTAATTTGGCTTTATTTTAGTTGGTTGCGTTATGGTAGCGATAGTATTGGGGCTTTATTGGGATTTGTCATAGAACTAGGTAGTCATGAACAACATAAAAATGGCATTTTCTTTTATGTGTGGAATCTAGCTTTAAAATCTTTTCCTTGGTTATTTTTTAGTTTATTAGGTTTAGCATTAGTCATACGGCGTTCAATTTCTAAATATCCATTAATATTAATCGGGTTTCCTGTTGTCTTATTTACTGAATTGAGTATATTTTCTACTCGTTTCTCTCATTATAGTCTTGGCATTTATCCATTTATTGCCTTTCTAGCTGCGGTGGGTTTAGATTGGTTAGGAAAAATTTACCAAAAAGGATTTGATGATCAATATTCATCTCACAAGATAGTTTATTTACCCAGAAATATTAGTTATGCTTGGGGAATATTAGGCGTTATTTTAGTTTTAGCTGGAACAGGTATTTTAATTTGGGGTGAAGTAGATATTCACAAATATGCAATTCTAGGAATATATTCTGGTTTTGGCAGCTTAATTGTACCATTAATCTGGATAGGTAATTTTCACTATCACCACAAGTTTTTGACTTCTCGTTATTGGCTAAGTGGATTATTAATTAGTTGTTGGTTATCTCTAGCTACAGCGGGTAATTTAGGTTTATTAGGTGATTTTAACCCGAATTTTAGAGTATTTTATCAACAAAAATCAATTAATAAAATTTTGCATAATCATCCTATTAACTTTGTCAAAGGAACAGGATTTAATGATAAAGAATCTCTGTTAATTTACTTTTATACACCCCAGCATGGTAAAAGTGTAGATTCAATTTCTCAGTTACCTATTTTTAGTTATGCTTGGATTTATCAACCAAGTTTTGTTAAGTTACCAATACCTTATCGGATTATTGGTAGTTTTAAAGATTATCAATTAATTCAGATTTTATCTGCAAATAATTCTGATAAGTGAAAATATAGAATACAGCACTTCCCGGTGTTATGAGGTACATATCTAGCGGGCAAGACTTGTACTGAGCTTGTCGATAGCGCAGCGTGGCGTTAGCCATAGTATGCCCGCACTACAAGAGTTTCATGATTCAACTTTGTACCTCATAAGAGCGGAAACCGCTGTAAATCTGATTAAATGAGGTCTATGTTAGAATATAGGAAGATTCTCAACTATTGTAATTTGTACCATGAAAAAATTAATTCTCACAACTTCTTTATTTCTTAGCTGCATATCTCTGGTAAGTTGTGGTAACGCACCAAAGGATATGTTTAAAGAAGATTCGAGTAATACTGTCACACAAAGTCAAAGGGAAATTTCTTCAGTAGCACCAAGGGAACAAGAAGATAAACAAGAATCTTCTCCAGAATCAGAAACTCAAGAAGATGAAAATAATAAAGAAGAGGAGAAAACCCCTGTTCGTAAAAACCTGGATAAAAATACTAAAAGAGATGGAAGTAAAAAACCAAAATTAGGAATAGTAAAGGAGTTAGTTAATGGTGATTTAATGTGCTACGTTACCTTAGTAGATAAAAAAGGCATTGAACACAATGTTGGTGCGAGTTTTGATATTTGTGCTGACGAGAAGAAGTTTGTCAATAAAAAAGTCCGTGCTGTTTATGAAATACAATCAGTTAGTGATTGTGAAAGTGCAGAACCTTGCGGTAAAACTCGCAAAGAATCCATCATTACAAAAATGCAAGTTGTCAGTGAAGGTTCAGAGAGAAGATCCTCAAGCGATAATTCAAAAAGTGGTAATTCACAAACTTTAAGTAATGGTAAATGGACAATTACTTTGAGTAATACTGATTCTTGGAATGGGGTTAATGGTACAGGAAATGTGAATTATCAAGGATGTGATACTAATGGTAAATGTCTCAAGTTAAGAGGTGGTAAAGTTTCCTGTCGAGATGGTAAATGTGTTACAGGTTGGAAAAATGGGGATTATGTCTACATTTTAGAACAACCGATAACTGAAGATGGTAATTCTACTTCTACTTTAAGAGTGAGAAAAGATAATACTGAAATTTTGAAGGCTACAGACTTGAAATTGCTGAATTGAGGGATAAAATTCAAAAATTCCATCTCTCAAACTCTGACTCTCTGAGCCTCTGCCTCTGGAGCGTGTTAGCGAAGCGGAGCCAAATAAAATCATACTTTCACTCAGCAAATCTGGGCAACCACGGGGGGTTTGCCCCTACTCTGGTGTGAAATTTTGATCCAGAAAATTAAGAGCATGATTGCGAAGTTCAAAATATTCTGTAGAGTTCCGCATGGCCACTCTATCTCTAGGATGTTCAAAAGGAACTGTTAAAATTTCTCCTATTTTTGCAGATGGTCCATTAGTCATCAAAATAATTCTGTCAGACATATAAATTGCTTCGTCAACATCATGGGTAATCATCATAACAGCTTGCCGATGATGTTCCCAAATATCTAATACTTGACGTTGCAATTTACCACGAGTTAAGGCATCTAAAGCCCCAAAAGGTTCATCCATTAATAACATTTTGGGACGAATTGCTAAAGCCCTGGCAATACCCACTCTTTGTTTCATTCCTCCAGAAATTTCATCAGGATATTTGTCTGCGGCTGGGGTTAAGTTTACCATTGCTAAATGTTCATTGACAATGCTAATTTTTTCAGCCCGATTGGCATTTTTCAAAACTTCATCTACTGCTAAACGGATATTTTCACGGACTGTTAACCAAGGTAATAATGAATAATTTTGAAATACCATCATTCTATCTGCTCCTGGTTTCCGAATCTCTTTACCCTCTAAGCGAATTGAACCAGATGTAGCTTTTTCGAAACCACCAATTATTTTTAATAATGTGGATTTACCACAACCAGAATGACCAATAACAGAAATATATTCATCTTCACCAATGGTCAAATTAACATTATCTAAAACTGTGAATTTTCCTTTATCCTGGGTTGGATAAGATTTAACTAAATTCTCTACTTCCAAAAATCCGTTACGGGGTAAACTTTCTGGAGAAGTATGATCTTTTGAAATCGTATATTCCATGATTAATTACCATTGTTAGCATTAACTATTTTTAAGACATGAAAAACTGAGAAGGAGCGTTAGCACGAATATCAAAACTATTGAGATATCCTACAGGATCACTAGGATCAAATCCTTTTTTATCTATAAATGCTTCAGGAGGTTCAACTTTATAATCATCCTGGGGACATTCAATTCCCATTTCTGCGGCTATGTCTCGATATAAATCGGTTCTCCAACCTTTTGCAGCTACTTCTTTGGCGTTTTTAGGAATTTCTTTGATTTGTCCCCACCGGGCTGCTTGAGTCATTAACCAAAGACTGCGAGAACGCCATAAAAATGTGGAATGTTCTCCTATTTCATGGGGAATACTATTAGGAAGATCATAAAAAATTGTGGTATCATCTGCTTTGATAGTTCTGTCTTTACCATCAAAACCACCATAATTATAATTGCCAATAATTCCCGGTCCAGTAAACTTAGTAATAGGAACACCGGGCTTTTTGGGTTTTGCCCCAGTGAAAGAACGTTGTGTGAGTAATTCGGCTATTTCTTGGCGATTTTCGGGTTTTCCACAATATTGACAAGCTTCGATCATTGCTTTCACCAAAGAACGGTAAGTTTTGGGATAATTGACAATAAAAGATTCCATTACTCCCAGGAGTCTATCTGGGTGTCCTTGCCAAATTTCCTTACCTTGGGCAAAGGTAAAACCGATACCTTCATTACCTGTAATTGCTCTAGTGTTCCAAGGTTCAGCAACCATGTAAGCTTCCATTGCCCCAATTCTCATGTTTGTCACCATTTGCGGTGGAGAAACAATGATTACCCGAAATTCCTTTAAAGGATCAACACCCGCAGCAGCAGAAAGATAGCGAGCAAAGTATTCATAAATGGCAGAACTGAGGACTACAGCCCAAACTTTCTTTTCCGGGGGTTGTTTGTCAAAATAGCCGCGAAAGTCCCGCCCAAAGGCTTCTAAAGCCCCATCACCGTATTTTTGCTGATATTCAAACCAAGGACGGATGCCATAGTCCCACATATCCTTACTCATGGTCATAGCGTTACCATGACGGTGAATGGTCATTGCTGCACACAAGGGAGCATGACGCGCCCCTTCAGCCCCTATTCTAGCGTTGGTAACAGCACCGGAAACGACGGGGGAAGCGTCGAGACGACCAAAAATTAAGCCGTCGCGGGAAGTAGCCCAACTGGCTTCGCGGTTGAGTGTGACATTTAAACCATATTTGCGGAAAAATCCTTTTTTCCAAGCGATCGCAAATGGCGCACAATCATTAACAGGAACATAACCCACAGTAATGTCCGATTTTTCTAAATCTTGGGATTTAACTACAGGTGTCACCGCTAAAGCTTCTTCTGTTAATCCCCTAGCAGACCTATCTCCAGAAACATTACAGGATGATAATATTATTCCCGCAGTTGTCGCCCCTATTCCCGTAATGAAATTCCTGCGAGTTAAATAATTTTCAGTCATGGCTTTTTATCATTTGGGATTTTATGAAAGTACAAATTCAGCTGCGTTTATCCGCGTTCATCATCTTCTATCAGCGTTTAAATCATTAATTTCCAGGACGGTGAGTAACTAACTCTTGAAGTTTTCCCACACCATAATCTAAAATCAACCCAGTTAAGCCAATTACAAACACGGCTAAAAATACAGAACTCAGATTTAAACGACTCCATTCGTCCCAAACAAAAAATCCTATTCCTACCCCACCAGTGAGCATTTCTACAGCCACAATTACCAGCCAAGCTATCCCCAAACTAATTCGCAAACCTGTAAAAATATAAGGTAAACTGGCAGGTAAAATAATTTTGGTAATCTGTCCCCAGCGGTTCATTCCCAAAACTTGTGCTACATCTAAATAATCTTTAGGAACATTAGAAACTCCCAACGCTGTATTAATAATAGTTGGCCACAGCGACGTAATGAAAATCACAAAAATAGCAGAAGGATCTGCTAAATTGAACAGAGATAAAGAAATGGGCAACCAAGCCAGTGGTGATACTGGTTTAAAAATCTGAATAATGGGATTAAAAGCCAGCATTGCCGGTCTGGACATTCCGATCAAAAATCCCAAGGGAATGGCGACTAATGCACCCAAACCAAATCCTAATATTACCCGCCGTAAACTTGCTAATAATAACCAACCAATGCCTAAATCACCGGGACCTCTTTCATAGAATGGATGTAAGATATAGTCCCAATTAGCAATTAAAGCTTCTGGTGGTGTGGGCATTAATTCATGATTAGCTAATGCTACTATCCACCACAATAAAATAATTCCTAAACAGCCTAATGCTGGGAATAAAAAAGTATCTTGAAAAATTACAAGTTTGGCTTTTCTCCAAACAGTTTGTCCCGCAACTGCAAAAATGTCAGTTATATTTAGTTGCAATATCATTTATTTCACCTCAGCAGAGTTAAGCTTGGATACGCAAATATTAACTAGTACCAACCTTGGACACTGATAAGATCAGAACATAATTAAAATTCTGTCTCTTCAGTCTCCTCTCAATGCCTACGAAGTTAGCTGACGGGCTAGGGTTGAGAGATACCCTTTTTTGCTCAATTTTAGATTTGATTTGATTTTTAAAGCTCAAATTCCTAAATTAATCAAGACAAAAATACGCCCCACAATTTGGTTCCTCCGTTCCAGCACTATTAACTGAAATGTACTGGATTAAGCTGACTTACTCAATTATGAATAATGATAGAACATTAACATTTATATTCAGTAATAACATCAGTAGTTGTCATGAATATTAGTTTTCGGCGATTATAAATCGCTACTACACAAACAAAGTCCACCTGCGTGGACTAAGTAGAACGGCTTGAATAATTCAAAGTTTGTAGTGAGGAATTTATTCCTCATTTGAGGGCTGAAGCCCTTACTACGAAATCATCTCCAGATTTTTTACATTACTTAATCTACTTTGATTTATTTTCGTCTACTTACTTATGAAAAATTAAGGGTTTAAAACTCATGGAGATGGGTTTTGCCTGTGTAGCTGCGTATCCCTAACGGGAGCCAGAGGCATCTTTTATATTCGCCAAATCAAGTGGAAAATCAACAATTATCAATCTAATAAACCCTGTTTTTTCAATTTCGCCAAGGCATCCTCAGCAGCAGATTTTTCTGCATCTTTTTTATTACGTCCTTGTCCTTTTCCCCGCCATTTTTCTTGCCCATTTACTACTTCAAATACATCAGATTCAAATACTGGTGTATGAGATTGTCCACCTATTTGTCTTGTCACATATTTGGGTGGATTTATGTTACCACTACTTTGTACCCACTCCTGAAAGCGATTTTTTGAATCTACATTAGAACGAGATCCAACAATATTTTCAGGTACAGATGCAAAAAGTGTTTCTACAATAGGACGAAGTAATGTAATATTGGAATTTTTATCTCGATAATAAGCACCAATAACTGCTTCAAATGTGCTACTTAATAAATTAGGATTATTATATCCTCCATCGAGAATTGCACCTTGTCCTAAACGCATTCTCAAGTCTAAACCTACTTCAATTGCAAATTTTGCTAATTGGGTTTCATCTACTAATGCAGAACGACGACGAGTTAATTCATCTTCTCCTTTTTCTGGATGAAGTTCATAGAGATATTCACCGCTTAAAAAATTGAGAATAGCATCACCAAGAAACTCTAGGCGCTCGTTATGTTCTTCTCCTGGGTGTTCATTGACATAAGAACGGTGAGTTAGTGCTTGACGCAGGAGTTTTTCGTTATGGAATGCGAGAAGTTCGTGCATTTTTATTTTTTCATTATTTGTGAATTTCATTAAGTGAAGAGGTGAGCAATATACCCACCTCACAAAATAAAAACCTAATAAGATTTAGGTGTTATTTAAAGACATTTACCTTTACACCTGGTGGAAATAGACTATTTCCACGAGAACAGTTACAAGTTAAACAAGCGAGTCTTAGGTTTTCCAAAGAGTTAGAACCACCACGACTTTTAGGACGGAGGTGTTCAATAGTCAGCATATCTATTGATATCGACTTACCACACCACCAACAGCAAGCACCATATTCATCTATTAGTTGATGCTTTTTACTTTGTTTCTGTTTGGAATTCATGTGAATTATTTTCCGTTGATTTTTTTGTCAACAGCATCGGAAAACCACACATCTATTAGCAATACAGCCATATTAGAGAATAAACTAAAAAGTTAGTTTTCTCTTATCTAGCTTCTCTAAATTAATCAGTTTCAGTCTCAGCAGTATGATTCCCAAATTACCGCCAACAGTTCGCTTCGTTCCTGCGGCTGAAATTTGATCTAAAAAAATTCACTTTTAACCAGTTTTCCTGACAAATTCGTGAGTTTGTTCAGCTTCTATCATTCTGTTTATCTTGAAGCAGTATTTCGCAAATAAAATACTCTATTTATCGAGTTATTTTTGCTAGGTTCTGCTAACTTCAAAATTTCTCACAAATTTAATTGTCACTACTATTGAGTGCCACTAACTAATCGCTTTGCACTTGCTGGTTTTGGCTGAAATCAAATTTAACTTTCAGACAAAGGAACAAAGCGAACTACTAGCAGTAACTTAGGAATCCTGCTGCTGAGACAACTACTGACGCTTGGGCGTTAGAGTTCTGCTTGAGATGGCAGTTATTTAGCTGTCTTAACACTAAATTATCACATATCTACTTTAGAATGTCAAGATTCTGTTTGTAAAAAAATATAACATCTACCAATTCCAGATCCCCATTTGGGGTATTCGACAGATGTCTGTGATGTTTGACATGGGTAGATATTATAATAATCATAGATAGAAATGACTTAATTGTAAGCTAATGTCGGCTAAAGATATTTTTCATGATGCTGTTAGGAAAGGATTAGAAAAAGAGAGTTGGGTAATCACAGATGATCCTTTGAGAATTCGCTCAGGTAGGGTTGATATGCAAATTGATTTGGGTGCAGAAAGAATCATAGCTGCTGAGAAAGGAGAAGAAAAGATCGCGGTTGAGATTAAAAGCTTTGTTAGTTCCTCAAATATTTCTGAATTTCATACAGCCTTGGGTCAATTTCTTAACTATCGTCTTGCTTTGAAAAAACAACAGCCTGATCGTTTTTTATATTTAGCAGTTCCGCAGGGGGTTTATGAAACCTTTTTTAACTTGCCATTTATAGAAGAAGTTATTGACCATTTTCAATTAAGTTTACTAATTTATGATCCAAATAATGAGGTGATTTCACTATGGAAAAAATAGAACAATATCGTGGGTATATCCAAAATTTATTAATTGAATATGCCCAGGGAAGTCCATCGGATGAAGAAGTAGAAACACAACTCATTTTTGATCAAGAAAGAGATCATTATCAGGTTGTTTATACGGGTTGGAAAAATCGCCACCCGATGTATGGTTGTGTTTTACATCTTGATATCAAAAACGGCAAAATTTGGATACAACAGAATGGAACTGAAATTGGTATTGCCGATGAATTAGTTAAATTAGGTGTACCAAAAGAAGATATTGTCTTAGCTTTTCATGAGCCTTTGATGAGACAATATACAGGCTTTGCAGTTGGTTAATTTCAGATACCCGACTTCTCAAAGAAGTCGGGTATCTAACGGGATCTAACTACTTATTCCAAGCAGGATGACACAACAGAGAAGACATCACCCGCACACCACGCAATTGATTAGAGAGGGGTAGATGACCTCTAGGAGCGCTTAAATCCCAGGTGAAGCCGTTAGGATATCTTGTCCAGTTATTACCATTCTTCCAGTCAATTTTTGGCCACAAGTTGACCCAATTTTTACTTAAACCTAACCAAATTTCGCGCTGCACGGAAAAGCCAAATTTACCTTCTGAGTGAACTACCCAGAGTTGATTAATGGTGCGTAAGTCTTGAATTGGTAAACTTTCTACTTCTGTAAAGTATAGCCATTTTCTTTTTACCGCTTGGGGACCTGCTGCTTCACACATCTTTTGAATTGTCAAGAGGTCAGCGGCTTGAAAATCTTGATCTGCAAGTAGCTTTTGCAAAGAATTGTAACTGATCCCACAGTCCGATTTTAGAGGTACAATTCCTTCAGGAAAGTTAGTTTGTAGAAATCCTTGACTTGTCGGTGCATCAGTATTGTAGATGACTTGGTAGACTTTGCCATCAATCCAAGTTGCTGGGGTATCACGACGTTTCAGCAAAAATTCCTTCAACACATCTAACCCATCATTACCCAAGTCAGCTAACTGCGGGATGATTTGTTGTTGGACTTTTTCGGACCCAGCGATTAACTTTTGGCGGAGGGAGTCGAGATCATTTGTAGTGCCTGATACAATCATTGGGTCTGTCATGCCGTTACTCGTGTTAGCGTGAGCGTGAATAAACTATCTACTGCTATCGGTTATTCTACAAAATGAAAGCCGAATAGCGAAAAGTAGTTTACTCCGAATCTTGGGTAAAGTTGGCAAGCCCTTGAGTATATATCTGAAAGAATCACTCACGGTGGCTTTAGCGAAATCCTAGCCCACAATACTTTATCAGGTAAGGAGTTACAGAATCCAGGAGTTACAGAAATTATGACTCCTGACTCCATACCCGGTGAATTTCTTCTATTTGGAATTTGTGAATTATGTACGAAAAGATTACTCCTCCCACCACCGGCGCGAAAATTACCTTCAAAAATGGTGAACCGGTTGTTCCTGAAAATCCCATTATTCCCTTTATTCGCGGTGACGGTACGGGTATAGATATTTGGCCGGCGACGGAAAAAGTGCTTGATGCTGCGATCGCCAAAGCATACAATGGTCAAAGAAAAATTAGCTGGTTTAGGGTTTATGCTGGTGATGAAGCCTGTGATTTGTACGGTACATATCAGTATTTACCTCAAGATACATTGACGGCTATTAAAGAATATGGCATAGCAATTAAAGGACCTCTAACTACTCCCGTTGGTGGCGGAATTCGGTCTTTAAATGTGGCATTACGCCAAATCTTTGACCTTTATACTTGCGTGCGTCCTTGTCGTTATTACGCTGGGACACCTTCTCCCCACAAAACTCCTGAAAAACTGGATGTGATTGTTTATCGGGAAAATACGGAAGATATTTATTTGGGGATTGAGTGGAAGCAAGGTAGTGAAATCGGCGATCGCCTGATAAAATTCATAAATGAGGAATTGATACCCGCTACCCCAGAACACGGTAAAAAGCAAATTCCCCTCGACGCTGGTATCGGTATCAAACCCATCAGCAAAACTGGTTCTCAGCGGCTTGTGCGTCGTGCTATTAAACACGCCTTATTATTGCCCAAAAATAAGCAACAAGTCACCTTGGTGCATAAAGGCAATATCATGAAGTACACAGAAGGCGCTTTCCGGGATTGGGGTTATGAATTAGCCACTACGGAATTCCGTCAAGAAACTGTGACCGAACGGGAATCTTGGATATTAGGAAATAAAGAGAAAAATCCCAATATTTCCGCAGAACAAAACGCCCATGAAATTGATCCTGGTTTTGATTCCTTGACACCAGAGAAAAAAGCGCAAATTGTCAAAGAAGTAGAAACCGTTCTGAATACAATTTGGGAAAGCCACGGCAATGGCAAATGGAAAGAGAAAATCATGGTCAATGATCGCATTGCTGATAGTATCTTTCAACAAATTCAAACTCGTCCAGATGAGTATTCTATTCTGGCGACAATGAACCTCAACGGTGATTATTTATCTGATGCTGCTGCTGCTATCGTTGGCGGTTTAGGCATGGGTCCAGGGGCAAATATTGGCGACTCCTGCGCGATTTTTGAAGCTACCCATGGGACAGCCCCAAAACACGCTGGGTTAGACAGAATTAACCCCGGTTCTGTAATTCTTTCCGGTGTAATGATGCTGGAATATATGGGTTGGCAAGAAGCCGCAGATTTGATTAAAAAAGGATTAGGTGATGCCATAGCCAATGGTCAAGTCACTTATGACTTAGCTCGGTTAATGGAACCACCTGTACAACCATTAAAGTGTTCTGAATTTGCTGACGCAATCATCAAACATTTCGGTTAATTTCCGTTATCGTGAAATTAAGATCCCCGACTTCTTCAAGAAGTCGGGGATTTGAGTAGCGTTTGCTTAGAGGTTGTTTGAAAAGTATTATATGAAACCCATAATCTCCAAAAACCTAACCCCCCTACCCCCCTTCCCTACAAGGGAATGGGGGTTTTAAAGCCTCTCCCCTGGTAGGGGAGAGGTTTGGAGAGGGGTCTGTTTACACATGAAAAACTTTTAAAACATCCTCTTAGACTGTCTGAATCAGGATAACCAGGATTTAAGGATTAACAGGATGTGATTTTTTACTTAAAGTGGGGTTTTCGGATAATAGAGAATCTGCTATTACTTAAATGATAAATTATTATTTAAGTAATAGTTTACAAAATAACGTTTTCAATTTGAGAATATTCAATTTATCAATCTGTACCAGCAATTTGTCCAAAGTTTCAGATTCTTCATTTGACAATTGATTATCAGAATTTTTTATTAATAAATCATCTTCGTAAGAAATTACTAAAACCTGGAATAATAACTCCTTTTATGATTCACCACTAGAAAAAAACAAAGGTAAAACAAATGCTGTGATAATTCCCGCCAATACAATCACCTCGATTATTTTCATTAATAAACCAACTGCCATAAATTGATTAATTTCTTCTCTAAGATTATTAGAAAAATCATTGAACCAAGCACGTAAACGATCATACCAGTTAGCAGGGCTATCTTCTGGACGAAATTTCCATGATAATATTGACAGTAATAATGGCACACCACCAACTTTAGCAGACATCAAAACATGAATTGCTAAACAACAAATCATGATTAACCAAGCTATTAAATGAGCATAATACCAACTATGATCAAGTTCTCCTATAGGTAGCCATTCTTCTTTCATCATTCTGCCAGAAACTACCGCCAAAACAGCAGCAAGCAACATTTTAGTATTTGCTAAACGTTGGAGACTTACCCACCAAATTGGTCTACCAAATTGAGTTAAATTTTGGATAGAGTCTGGTTGTAATAGTCGTCTTTTCCCAGCATGGAAACTATAAACAGCAAAAAATGGCAGTAAAATCAAGAAAAATACTGCCAATGTCCCATGAATATCCTGTATAGGATTGATTTTGGGAATTGGGATATATCCAAATCTTTTATCAAAAGTGTTGTAAACTAAGAATCCGCTAATAATTGCGCCAATGACTAAAATCCCGCTGACACCATGCAGGATTCTGAATATTAATGGTTGATAGGGGGCTGAACGGTTCATACATTGATGTAGTAAGTTTGAAGAAGGGTAATTTTGTTGTAAATACGCCATGAAAATATATAATATCCTAAAGAGTAACTAGAGAAGAGTGCATTAATGGTTGAAATTATACATTTTACAGGATTTATTAAAGGCGTAACCTATAAAACTTGCTTAGGTGAAAAATTAAATGAAATTAATATAGATAGTTTTGATGTCAATCAAGCAAGTAGTTATGGATTAATAAAGTCATCTATAACTGAGATTGCTTATTCTAAATGGGTTTCACCTAAAAGAACTAGAAGTTATCCTTTTGCGAGAATATATACTACATATAATTCATCTAAAATTATTACTATTATTCCAGTAATTAAAGATGAAGGTAAAGATGGAGATAGAGATGTAATTCAATACTCCACAATTTCATGGATGAATTTACTAAATATTTATATTGTGCTTGCTTATTATGAAACAGCCCAGAAAAGTAGTAAAAAAGGACAGCTAACCAAAGATAAACTTTCCAATCAAAAGTTTAATGATGAATTTGTAAAAGCTCAAATTAACGAAATACTAGCATATCGTCAAAGTGCTTTACACTGGAATAAAAATTTATTTGAAGAAAGGTTTTCATCAATTTTTGAAAAAGCACTAAACTCTTACGATTCTATTGCTAGTCAAACTGGAGTAGTTATTCACTCACGAATAAGCATGGATAACTATTTACAAAAAATTATTTTTGAGTTTGAAGAATTTAAAAATATTTCTCTTAAAGGTTCTCAAAGTGCCAGTAAACGAGAAGCTATGACTTGTCATAAAATGGAATATTTAGAAGATGGACTAAAAGCAACTTTTAGTATTGAGAATTATTTAGGAGGAGTTTATCACTTGACTGCTGATGAAATATTTGTTTATAATAATGACTATATAATTCAAGAATCCAAAAATTCTTCAAAAGAATCTTTACCTAAACTTCCTGATATTCAAGATGGTTTATTTAAGTTAATTTTATTTTCCAACCTAGATTCTTTAAGACTGAATGGAGAACCAGTTGATTTTCTAACAAAATTAAAGCTTACTGGAAAAAATGTAGTTGGTTCTATTATTTTTCCTGATGCAACAGTGGAAGAACTAGATAACTTTTTACAAGCTAACAAGACAATTTTTACTAAAAAGCAAAAACAGATTATCGGAAAGTTGGCTTTAGAAGCAGAAAATAATCAAAAATTAAAAATACAAGTTTCTGGTAATTCCAAAATATAATGTCGTTATGATAAAAAGTCCTCTCCGTTATCCTGGTGGAAAATCAAGAGCAATTAAAAGCATCGCTGAATGTCTCCCAAAAAAGTTTTCTGAATTTAGAGAACCCTTTGTTGGTGGTGGTTCAGTTTTCATCTATCTTAAACAAAAATTTCCTCATCTCCAGATTGCTATTAACGATTTAAACCCAGAATTATATCTATTTTGGCATTTTGTAAAATCTGATTTATCAAAATTAGTTTCCGAAGTTTGGCAAATTAAAAAAACCTCCCAAGATGGAAAATTACTCTTTGCCAAATTAGCTCATGTAGATGTTAACACCTTATCTGATTTAGAAAGAGCAGTGCGCTTTTTTGTTCTTAACAGAATTACATTTTCGGGAACTATAGAATCAGGAGGTTTCTCCCTAGAATCTTTTCATAAAAGATTTACTAACTCATCAATAGATAGACTGGAAAAATTAGAACATATACTAACACAAGATGTGAAAATCACCAACTTAGATTATAGTCATCTAATTAATGAACCAGGAAAAGACGTATTTATATTTTTAGATCCTCCTTATGTTAAAGCCGAAAAATCTAAATTGTATGGTAAAAAAGGAGATTTACATATAGGATTTGATCATCAAAGACTTGCACAAATATTAAAGCAATGTCCCCATAACTGGTTAATAACCTATGATGATTGCCCAGAAATTAGAGAAAATTTTCAATGGGCAAATATCATCGAATGGGAATTACAATATGGCATGAATAACTATAAACAAAAAAAAGCCGAAAAAGGCAAAGAACTATTTATTAGTAATTATCAAATTAACCAAAACTTAGAAAAATATAAATAAAATAAAAACATCTCTTCCTTCTCTACCTCTGTGACCTCTGTGCCTCTGCGGTTCGTTCTCATTCCATAAAATATCCACTAACAGCGATAGCGCGAAATAAAAAGCCATTTTTCGGTAAAATCACATGGAACATCATAAAAAGCCCGAACAATGGATTTTACTATTTGGTCTAACTTACTCAAACAATTATTAGAACGTCAATCATTATCCCGCACTCAAGCCGCAGAATTGATGCAAGGATGGATAAATGAAACGATTCCCCCAGAACTATCAGGGGCAATTTTAATGGCTTTAAACTTCAAAGGCGTTTGTGCAGAAGAATTAACAGGAATGGCCGAAGTCTTAAAATCCCTGTCTTCCGTACCCATAAACAAACGTGAGCATACCCCATTTGTCCCGTTAATTGATACTTGTGGTACAGGTGGTGATGGAGCATCAACCTTTAATATTTCCACCGCTGTCGCCTTTGTAGTGGCTGCTGCTGGTGTACCTGTCGCTAAACATGGTAGTCGTTCAGCCTCCAGTCTTACAGGCAGTGCCGATGTTTTAGAAGCACTGGGAGTAAACTTGACTGCTGCGAGTGAAAAAGTCCAAGCAGCAGTGCAAGAGGTAGGAATTACATTTTTATTTGCCCCTGGTTGGCATCCAGCCCTGAAAGCAGTTGCCCCATTACGGCGGAATCTCAAAGTGCGGACAGTGTTTAATTTACTTGGACCTTTGGTAAATCCCCTGAATCCCACCGGTCAGGTAATTGGTGTTTTTGATTCTCAACTGATAGAAACCGTTGCCGAAGCCTTAAATCTCTTGGGGACGCAAACAGCAATGGTTCTCCATGGACGAGAAAAATTAGATGAAGCTGGTTTAGGCGATATTACCGATTTGGCGATCTTAAAAGATGGTAAAGTATTATTAACTACAGTTGATCCCGATGAAGTAGGAGTCACACCCGCTCCCATTACCGCTGTCAAAGGTGGTAACGTTCAAGAAAATGCGGTGATTCTGAAAGAAGTTTTGCAAGGGAAAGGAACACAAGCGCAACAGGATATAGTGGCGTTAAATGCTTCCCTAGCATTACAAGTAGCAGGTGCAGTTCCCTGGCTAAATCATGCTCAAGGGGTGACTGTAGCTAAAGAAATTTTACAAAGCGGTAGCCCTTGGACAAAGTTGGCACATTTAGTGGAATTCCTGGAGGATTAGCTTCTGAGTAGGCTTGAGGACGAAATTCCACAACGTTACGTTTGATAGTTACATCGTAATTACCGAAAAAGTCATGTCCTAAAAGTCCTGTTTCTAATTCTGTCCCAGCGATCGCTACTGGGACTTTATTTACCGTCATCCCCCCAACTTCCATAGAATCAAGATAGCCAATGGGGAATTCCACAGCCTTAGCGCTGGCCGTATTCGCTTTAGCTTTTCCTACCGTTACCACTCCTAAAGCCGCTGCTATCTTTTGGGTGATTACAGTCCCACTAGCGCCCGTATCCACAATCATCTCAAATCGCTGTGTACCGTTGAAGGTAACTTCAATAATTGGTGTACCACCAATTCGCCGCTTAATTGGGGCAATAAATACCTCATTATTGCGGGGGAGGATAGTTGATGACGGGAAACTAGGCTTAGATAAGGATGGTTTTAGGGTTTTGACAGAGGAACGGGGGGGAACTATGCCATGACTCTGTGGCTGAGGAACATCAATGACCACCGATTGCGGTTGAGTTAAAGAAGATGCTAAATTTTTGGGGTAGGCTTTGCGACGAGCAAAGGCAATTTGACGGCGATATTCACCGATTTGGCGTTGAGCAAAGGCAAAATTGCCACTATCACGGCGGACTTGCTTCATGAGAGCGATCGCATCTTGCAACTGACTCACTACCAAATTCCAATCATCCACAGACACGGCAGATTGGCTGATACTTTTAGCACCAGCAGCTTTATCTAGTGCCATTGCCAAAGGACTTAATTGGGTGGGAGAAGATTCTCGTGGCGTTGATTTCGGACTAGCTAACAATTGTTGACGTTGACGGGGAGAATGGATGGCTGCCAAACTCCCAGTTGACAAAGATTGCTTAGATTCATCAGTTGTCGTTGTCTGCTGATCTTGATCACAGGCAACAGTCAAAACCGCTAAACTAACGGAACAAAAAATGAGGGCTGTCCGGGACAAAAAAGACTGAAGCATAGTGAATGTTTTAACCGCCCTGGCTGCTCTTCCCAAGTGTACTCCTCCCACCCAATTAAAGATGCGTGACTATTGAATCATTTTAAAATTAAAGTTTTGATGAAGAATTTTTGGTGATTTTATATACATATATATGATTTATATGATTTTTTTTGTGAAAAATTGTATAGTAACTACGGGAAGGTTCTGAGTTTTCGATCAACAATATGAATATATTGTCTGTCTGGCATTACCAGATATTATAAGGGAAATGCCGAAAACATAGACTGAAACTCTCTATAGAATCTCCGCGTCTAAAGACGCGGAGAGTGTCAAATACAAGTAGAGGTATTAACCATGTCTAGCGCAGTTTTAATTGATTTTGGTCAAATTTATCAAGTTCGAGGCAACAAGGTTGCTTCTGCTGCAAAATTTGATGAAATTACTTCACGTTTAAAAAAAGCATCAAGAGAGATCAAGACTGAATGGAACAATTTTTCTTCTGAACAACGTGATTACTTAACAGATTTTGCCTACTCTTTCATTGAACCAACGCAGGAAGCTACAGGGTTTTTGGATATCCTCAAATCAAAAATTTATTTGCTTTTTTTGAATCTTAGCTCCCAAAGAGAATCTTTTGATGCTTGTGTTGATGCTATTGATTTCTTGGTTGATACAATTCTTGATTGTATTGAGCAAGATGATCCCGGCTATCAGGCTGTTTTATCTGATACTTTAGAGGAATTGCGTTTAAATTACGAACGGATTCCAGAAGTAAAGCCGGAGGATAGTAGTGCCTGGTTGCGAAATATATTCGATAAGGCCATTGCCGAAGTTTGAGATTAGTCTTGTTAAACTTGTTAAAACTCACTACAAAAAAAATAAAAGAGCTAGAGATTCATTTGAGACTTTGATACAAAAGTATATAGAGACTCTTGCAAAAGATCCGCTTTTTGATGAATCAGATAGCGAGAATTTTCCTAAGGGTGCTTACAAACCAGATTTTGAATTTAGAAAAATTCGGTTTTTAATGCCGGAACTTCAAGGTGCTTCTCGTCAAGGCAGATTTATGTATGTTGTTCATCAAGCTTCTTGTTCTGTCTATCCTATATGGGTTTATACCCATGAAGAATACCCTAAAAGACCTAGCGAGCAGGAATTGAAAGAGCAACTGACAATTATAGAAATGAATATTGTAGATGTAGACTCTCCACCTTCATAAACCATGAGAAGATATACCTGTGCTGTCTTCTAAAAAAATAAGTTATAGAAGATATAAAACCCTTTTTTCTCTCCAATTACTAATTACAAATAATCTATGCCCCTATCTGACGCAATACCTGCTCTACTTGTCCTAGCAGATGGCTCTACTTATCGCGGTTGGTCTTTCGGTGCTACGGGAACTGCCATTGGCGAAATCGTATTTAACACTGGCATGACCGGATATCAAGAAGTGTTAACCGATCCTAGTTACTGTGGTCAAATTGTCATTTTTACCTATCCCGAATTAGGTAACACTGGCATTAATCCCGAAGACGAAGAATCAAATCAACCCCATGTTAAGGGAGCGATCGCTCGGAATATTTGTCATAAACCCAGCAATTGGCGTTCCACCCAATCCCTCCCCAACTACCTCCAACAGCACCAAATTCCAGCTATTTACGGCATAGATACCCGCGCCCTCACTCGGAAAATTCGCACCTTTGGGGCGATGAATGGCGGCATTTCCACAGCAATTCTCGACGAAGCAGAATTGTTAGAAATGGTACAAGCGGCTCCCAACATGACAGGCTTAAACCTGGTCAAAGATGTCACCACACCAACCGTTTACGAATGGCTGGAAGCCACAACAGCCCCTTGGGAATTCAATTCCGCAGCAGTGGCTAAAATTGGTGAAACCTTCACCGTCGTCGCCCTAGACTTTGGTGTCAAGCGGAATATCTTGCGTCGTCTAGCCAGTTATGGATGTCGCGTCATAGTTGTTCCTGCCGATACACAACCAGAAGAAATTCTCAAATACAATCCAGATGGTATTTTCCTCTCCAACGGACCAGGAGACCCCGCCGCCGTCACAGAAGGTATCAACACCACAAGAGCCTTACTAGACAGCCAAAAACCCATATTTGGCATTTGTATGGGACACCAAATTTTAGGTCATGCTCTCGGTGCAGAAACATTTAAACTAAAATTTGGACATCGGGGTTTAAATCAACCTGCTGGTTTACAAACAAGAGTGGAAATTACCAGCCAAAATCACAGTTTTGCTCTTGATCCAGACTCCTTACCAACTGCTACAGTCGAGGTCAGCCACTTGAACCTCAATGATCTGACAGTAGCTGGAGTTCGTCACAAGACCCTACCTGTGTTTTCTGTTCAGTATCACCCAGAAGCCAGTCCTGGACCCCATGATGCTGATTACTTGTTTGAGCAGTTTGTACTAAAAATGCAAGCAGCACGTCAAGGCGCAATCGCCTAACTTGAGGATCAAAAATGTCATGATGGATATTGGTAATTAGTAAAAATTTTTGCCAGTCCCCAACATAGACAAATTGCTCAAAAACCATCTACACTAGAGCGTTTACTTTTAGTAAAAAGAACGAGGAGAAAATCATAGCTGAACCACTGAATCTAACCGTGAGCCTGAGAGGTACACGCGAAGTCCGCGATAGCTGTCAGCTATTCCGCCTCACAGGTTTATTAGACGCTTTCTCTGAGCCAACATTCATTAAAGTAATCGGCAGTAAAATTGAGGACGGTCCAAAAAACATCATTTTGGATCTTTCACAGATCGACTTTGTGGACAGTTCTGGCTTAGGTGCGCTCGTAAGACTAGCCAAACTGGCTAAACCTGAACCAGATGGTGAAGGCAGTTTCCAAATTGTCAGTAATGCCCGTGTAACCCAAACGGTTAAGCTTGTTCGGTTAGAAAAATTTCTCTCCTTACAACTTACAGTTGAAGCAGCCCTAGAAAACATCCCCTCCTCTGCGGCTTGATTGCTTAAATGGAAAATCTAAATTAGGCTGTCCGATGTCAAATCTGGATAGCCTAATTTTTGGATATAGTAGGGAATGGAGTTGAAAGTCTTTTAAGTGCATACTGTTATATCAGGGAATAACCCTTATAAGAAAAATGCTGAAAACCCTTGAGAAACAGCAACGCAGTTGCATTTTTCGGACTTCAGGCAAGGGATGAAAGCTGATTGCAGCATTTATACTGCGCTAAAAATGCTAGAATGCTCTTATCAGTACAAGATTTAAAAACCTACCCCCGGACTGGGGGAAAGTCTACGCCCAGAAAATCTTGAGGAGATATCAGCACGCCCAAAGGGCAAACGTGTTGAGCCTGGGAACCTTAGTGATAAGGATATTAAGAGCGTAATCTCTTAAGAATCCCCGTCTCTTTAGAGCGGGGAGTGGTGCGATTCGTTGTTAGCTGAATCACGGTAATCAGCCCGTACATAAGCTAACCAACCCAATCCAATCATGGAGAAAGGTTGAACTCTCGGTCTGATATGGGTGAAAGTCCCATCTACCAGACTCAGGTATGACTCCCTATCTGCCTACGATGACCCGACTCGGTTTCGGGAGGTCGAAGCTAGGAACAGGACGCAATCAGACATCCGTTGTGGGGTGACACTTGGCGTTAACGGGGAGTTCCTACGGTGAAACAGAGCCTTAAAAAGCAACCTACGCTCAGGCAGGACACAACAGCAAAACCTGACCTCGCTGGAATTAATTCCCGCCGCATCCTCACTCCATTAGCGGCAAGAGTCTAGGGAATCCAGCGGTTGAAATGGCTACACCTAACGGAACTAACAATCAACCGAGGGAACGAATAAAAACGGATTGAGGGTCTAGGGGAGGTCGAACCCCATAAGTAGGCTAGACGAGCAGCGGAATCCCCTCAATTCGGGTAGGACAGACCGTAATTGGTCTGAGGTGTTCAGAATACACAGATTGGAACAGAGCATGATTAGACACAGAGACAACTCTAGTGAATCCTGGAAGACGTTACAGTGGAAGAAATTCCGCCGTAACTTATTCCGCCTACAAAAACGAGTGTATAAAGCGGTTCAAGTTGGAGACAAGCGCAAAGCTAAGTCCCTAGAAAAGCTGATTCTGAAATCAACCGCAGCGAGATTGCTGGCTATCCGTCAAGTAACACAGCTAAATGCTGGGAAAAAGACAGCGGGAATTGACGGTAAAACCGCGCTCTCATTCGAGCAAAGGTTTCAACTGAATGAAAAGCTCAGAACCGAATGTAACGAATGGAAACACCAGGGATTACGTGAAATACCCATTCCCAAAAAGGATGGTAAAACCCGGATACTCAAAGTCCCCACTATTGCAGATAGAGCATATCAATGCCTTATCAAATACGCATTAGAACCAGCACATGAGGCAACTTTCCACGCCAGGAACTACGGTTTTAGGACGGGACGTTCAGCGCATGACGCGCAGAAAATCTTGTTCATAAACCTATGTTCTGCGCGAAATGGAATAGATAAAAGGGTTATAGAACTCGATATCGAAAAATGTTTCGACAGGATAAACCACACCGCCATTATGGATAAACTCATCGCCCCTAAGAGCATAAGACAAGGAATCTTCCTATGTCTCAAAGCCGGAGTCAATCCAGAATTTCCTGAACAAGGAACACCTCAAGGTGGGGTGGTAAGTCCACTATTAGCTAACATCGCCTTAAACGGGATTGAAAGTATTCATAGATATCACGAGAAATCTAATCGCAGAATCACTGACAGAACCTCAAAGGAAAGTATTGTCGAACCATCTATCCGATACGCGGATGATATGGTAATAATACTTAGACCTCAAGACGATGCCATCAAAATACTTGACAAAATTAGTCAGTTCCTAGCAGAGCGGGGAATGAAAGTCAGTGAGAAAAAGACAAAGTTAACCGCCGCGACAGATGGGTTTGATTTCCTCGGCTGGAACTTTAAAGTCCAGAAAAACGGGAAGTTTAGATGCGTTCCATCAGTGGACAATTATAAAGCTTTTCGCAAGAAAGTAAAATCCATCGTCAACAACTCGAACTATGGTACTACCACAAAGGCTGAGAAATTAGCCCCGGTAGTTAGAGGTTGGAGGAATTACCACCGCTTCTGCAAGATGGACGGGTCTAGAAACTCACTATTCCACATCGAAACAAGAGCTTTTAAGGTATTCAACAAGGAAACTAAGCAAAATCGCTACTCTAGTAAACAATTACTGGATAAAGCGTTCCCAGCAGTTCCGTACTCCGAAAACAAACACATCAATGTTAAAGGTGAGAAATCACCCTACGACGGAGATTTGAGTTATTGGAGCGAGCGTAACAGCAAGCTCTATGACAACCATACCTCCAAAGCCCTCAAACGGCAAAACCATAAATGTGGTCATTGTGGGTTAAAAATGCTCAGTGACGAGAAGGTACATTTGCATCATGTTGATGGAAACCACCAAAACTGGAAAACTAAAAACCTTCTAGCCATTCACTTTCATCTGCCACGATTATATTCACATGAGCAAAAGCGAAAGCTAAGAACATCGGAAGCCACCGCGTGAAAGTCGCACGCCCAGATTTAACAGAGAGGAGCGCGGGATAATACCCGCCTTCGACTCTACCTCAAGTTGAGAGTTAAATATAATTTAAGTTGTTTTAGATAATGCCGGCAAAAATTGTCTCCCGATGTAGTGCTTTTTTAAGGAATGATTAATCTGTGAAGTCCAAGGAGGAAACAGGCGAACACGAAGAAGATGAAACCGCTACACAGCATTCATCAGATATTTTCCCGTGGTTGGTAAATGCGACGCAACTGCCCCAGCAAATATCCCCAGCCCAAATAAAACAGATATCTCCTTCAGCTTTAGCCTACTTGGGGGATGCAATTTATGAATTATATGTTAGAATGTTTTATCTGTGGCCACAACAACGACTAGACAACTACCATCGTTCCGTCGTGGATCAGGTAAGAGCAGAAACACAAGCGCTACATTTGCGAATGTTAACTCCTTACTTGAGGAGTAACGAATTAGAAATTGTTCGCAGAGGTCGTAACTCTGCTACGAGTCGTCATAAACGACTGAATCCCGAAATTTATCAACAGGCAACTAGTTTAGAAACCTTAGTTGGCTACTTATATCTTACTGATTACTCCCGTTTAACCGAGCTATTACAAAAACTTCCCCTAGAGAAATAGTGAGAAGCTACATCTGGCGATTGTTACTGATTTGTAATTGTTCATTAAATTGATGTCATCGGGCTGTTCCCTCATTTAAATCAAACCTCAATACTGTTATGACAAGTCAACCAAAGAAAAGTAATTCTGGCGGACAACCAAAACGTGGTCAGCCAGTGAAAATCAAGGGCAAACGCGTTGTCCCTCAACCTAGCCGTAATCAAGGCAAAAGTGATGGTAAACCCATTACTGCAAAACCTCGCTCTCGCTACGGTTCTGAACAATCCCCAGAAGTGAGAGTAGATAGAGAAGGTAAATCCTATTCTGCTAAACCTCGCTCTCGCTACGGTTCTGAACAATCCCCAGAAGTGAAAGTAGATAGAGAAGGTAAATCCTATTCTGCTAAACCTC
>NZ_VIKZ01000039.1:39533-44026 GCF_009711985.1 Dolichospermum sp. UHCC 0260
TCGCATTACCAACGGGCGGTAAATCCTTCACTGCTAGATATCGTCCCTCTTCCCAATTTTCCGAGCAATCCTCAGAAATCACACCCACAGAAGAAACTGATCTAATCTATGGTCGTCATCCAGTTTTGACTGCTTTGGAAAATGAACACAGTATCAACCGTCTTTGGATTACTACTCGTCTCCGTTATGATCCCAGATTTCATCATTTGATTTTGCAAGCCAAAGATAATGGCGCAGTTATTGATGAAGTTGAACCAATGCGGTTAGACCAAATTACTGGTCGGGCAAATCACCAAGGAATAGCGGCTCAAATTGCTCCTTATTCTTATATTGAACTAGAGGATCTGATTAGCAACGCTAAAGCTGTGACTGATCCTGTAATTGTAGTTGCTGATGGTATTACTGATCCCCACAATTTAGGGGCAATTATTCGCACAGCAGAAGCGATTGGCGCTCACGGTTTGGTGATTCCTCAAAGAAGGGCAGCGGGAATTACTTCTACGGTGATGAAAGTCGCAGCAGGGGCATTAGAAACCTTTCCTGTATCTAGAGTTGTCAACCTTGGTCGCGCTTTAGAACAGTTAAAAGAAGAAGGCTTTTGGATTTATGGAACTGCGGTTACAGGTAGCGAACCATTACAAAGTGTTAAGTTTAGCGGACCTGTGGTTTTAGTCGTGGGTGGTGAAGGCGAAGGTCTGGGGATGTTGACACAACGTTCTTGTGATGTTTTGGTGTCCATTCCCTTACAGGGCAAGACTCCTAGCCTCAATGCTTCGGTGGCAACTGGTATGGCACTTTACGAAATTTATCGCCAAAAATCTCAAAATACACTGTATCTTGATAAACTACAGACAATTGCTTTGAAAAAACAATAGTACAGTTACTGATTTCGTAGACAAATATCCACGAAATCAGTGACTATAAACAATGTAAAAGACAATAAATCTCACCTATTTTCACACATCCAGTCACACGTTTATAAATCGGCGAAAACCATGAAAACGATTTGGCATAACTTCCAAGAGGGGTTGATTAATACATTCAATGGACTCGGCCTTGCTTGGTGGGTAGAAATTGTCACACAAAATCCCAGTTGTACATACTACTTTGGTCCATTTTTCAGTTCTGTGGAAGCTACTAAAGCCAGCAATGGCTATATAGAAGATTTGGAAATTGAAGGAGCGCAGGGAATTATAGTGAATATCAAACGCTGTAAACCTACTGTTTTAACAATTGCTGAAGATTTGGGGGAATGGATTGACCGTAAAGTAAAGCCTGTCTTTAGCGGTCAAATTTAGTCTAATCAACAATTCCAGAGGCTGTTATCGTTCCTGGGCTAATCCTGGGAACGAACTATGGCTAATTTAAACTTCGATTATTTGGGGGTTGGTTACTAACCAACTATCAATGTCTCCTAATAACTGTTGGGGTATTTCCCAAGGAAAGAGGTGGGCTGTGTTGGGGTAACATTGCCATTGAGAGTTTTTGATGTGTCGGGCTGTTTCTAAACTGGCATCAGCGGTAATGTGGCGGTCTTGTTCACCAGCAAGCACTAGGCTAGGACATTGGATTTGCCAAAGGTCGGGGGTGCGATTATAACCTGCTCTCATGGCACTGTAGAGGGCGTTTGTAGCTGCTGATGAGGTTTGTAAGTAGGCTGGTAGGGCATCCCTAGCTATGTAATTGTATGCTGTGGATGTGTGTTGTTGAATTAAGTAGCGAAAGAGCGATCGCTTGCCGAAAGTATCAATATTCCATTGCCAACTGGGTTTTATATAGTTCAATATACCAGCAATGCCTGTATAAATATTGTCTTGCCAAGAAATTCGGGGATGATTGCCCCAAGGTCTAGCGGCTGTGGCTACTAAAATCAAGCCTGTCACCCGTTGCGGTAGGCGCATGGCCAGTTCCATGGCTAAAATGCCTCCTAGCGACCATCCCAATAATAAACATTTTTCTATTTTCAATTGGTCTAATAGGGCTTCTAGGTCGTCTAAATGGTCTTGCATCTCAAATTTGCTCTGAAACCGACTTTTGCCATATCCACGCAAATCTGGGGCAATGGTTTGGTAGCGTTTTGATAGATGATTGGTAAAGATAGAGAGGCTACGTCCCGAACCAGGATGACCATGTAAACCAAGGATGGGAAATCCTTGACCTTGGATGTAGAAGTTAAGTGGTACAGCCATAAATCCTGATTGTAAGTTCTATTTTTCGATATAACCACCGGCATAGGTAATGACGCAGATAGTTCTGTATTGTTTGTGAGAACCGTAAGCTACACCAGTTACCCGAAAAGATGGGTTAAAAATATTTGTCCGATGTCCACGGGAAGGTACACCATCATCAATTATTAGTTGCATGACAATGTCTTGGGCTGTATTTGGTCCATAACTGATATTTTCACCAGCGGTAGTTTGCCATTTCCCATAACGATTGATGCGAGTGTCAGGTCTGCTACCATCACTACCATCATGACCTGTTGTTCCCTTTGGTCCTTGGTCTTTAGCATGATCTCGCGCACCTAAAGACATTCCTTTGGAGGCACGTAATGCACTGACGGGACGGACGGATTTTAAAAAAGTTATCGCTTCATTAACCGGTTTTACGCCTTCTTGGGTGATTAAATAGGTATTATAGGAAATTTTGACGCGATTTCCCTGAAACCGCTGTTTATAATTTTCTATAATAGGTATATATGATTGAGGATTTGTTCTGACTTTGTTAGTTTCCGCAATTACTTGTTTTTCCAAGGTGGACAGATAACTTGTTTGTGCTAATGAAGTTTGATTATTTTTATTAGCAAGCAGTTGAATGGTAGATTCTGGAGGTTTTAGTAATTGATCAGAAAAAGTAGTTGCCAGCGTAATAGGTAATAATATCAAAAATCCCAGGTAACGCATTCATGACCCCGTTTTCTTGTTTACTGTAGTAGTAATCTTTTTGGATAACTACCTATTACCTGTTGTAATATTTTTGGTTATTAAATGTAAAGGGTTATTTGTAAATAAACTGATGATTTGTCAAAATAGGAATTGAGAAGCGAAAAGTTATCCTCATCACTTCTCATAAGACTACTCCTTACACTTATTGCAATTAGAACAGTTAACCAATACGTGCCACCTCTAGCTAAAGGTGCAGATTTATTGGCAACAACCATAAAACTGGTATAAATTATTGCTTAACCATCAGATTTTATTGTTTACCTTGCAATATTTCTTCCACTTCTGTGAGTTTTACCGGTCCAGCAAAATTTGGACTGGTCATAATAAAAGATGGTGTGCCACCCAATCCTAATTGTTGGGCTAATAATAGGTCTTTTTGGATGGATTTATTAGCTAATTTGCGATCATTGCCAAATTTTGTGAGGTTTAAATTGAGCTTTTTAGCAGTGTCTAAATATAAAGTCTCACCCAATTGTTTTTGGTTGGTAAACAAGGCATCATGATATTCCCAAAACTTACCTTGTTGATATGCTGCCCAAGCTACTGTAGCTGCGGGTAATGCTTGATCATGAATTTGATAAAGGGGAAAATGCTTATAAACTAAGGTGAATTTATTTGGATATTTTGCCAATAAATCTTTGAGTGTTTGATGGGCTTCGGCACAATAAGGACATTCAAAATCTGAAAATTCTATCAATAAGGTTTTTGATTTGGTTGCACCAATTGTGGGAGAATCACCAATTACAGATTGAGGATTTGTTTGAAAATCATTGATAAATTTTTGTCGTGATTGTTGTAGTTTCTCTTGCTGTTGCTGCTGGTATATTTCTACAGATTTAATAATGATTTCGGGATTTTTGCGGATAATTTCTAAAACTTGTTGTTCTAGTTGGGGGTTGATTTTGGTATCAGCTTGGACAGGAAGTGACCAGGTTAATATCAAGCCGATCAAGCTAACAATTGCTAAATTTCGGAAATGAGTCAAAATTTTGAACATTTTTTTTCAAGGTATAGCACTAGCAATGTGATTTTATCAAGTAGCGGATAAAACAGCAATTATTTCAAGTTTCTGAAATAATGCCTTTAGTTAATATACATTTTTTAAATTAAAGTTTACATAGAATTTAATTCTGGACAAAATTTATCAGTAAATATCCCAATCGAATAGGAGTGCTATAACAGTTATGTTAATCAGTTGGCTTTATCTGATAGCAGCAATTATTTTTGAAGTTTCTGGTACAACTTGTATGAAACTGTCAGAAGAATTTACCAAAATTATCCCCTCAATTTTTATTTTTGTATTTTATGGACTTTGCTTAACGTTTTTAACTCTTTCTCTCAGGACAATTCCGGTGAGTATAGTTTATTCTATTTGGGCAGGTTTTGGTACTCTGATAATTGCTACGATTAGCGTGATTTGGTTTCATGAGTCTTTTACGCTGGTAAAAATTATCTCTATGTCTTTTATAATTATCGGTATTATTGGTTTAAATTTGGCTGAGTAAAGGGACGAGGCAGAGGCAGGGGGAAATAATTACTAACAACCAC
>NZ_VIKZ01000003.1:0-48949 GCF_009711985.1 Dolichospermum sp. UHCC 0260
GACCATGCTGCCGTCTTCTGTTTTTCCAACCCACATACATCAATTGATAATGATCACCAAAACTATCAAAAATCAATTGTTGTTCAATTTCATCTTTAGCTGAACCTAATTGAGCATATTCTGTGATCACTTGTTTGACATAATTGCGATATTGTTCTAGTTTTTCCATGCTACAATTACCTCCTGAACTGGATCATAAATCATGATTTTAAGTTGGGAACGCTGAACAACTGTTTTAATAAACTGCAATTGAAAGAAAGAGTAATAAATTCCTGAAGGAATAGCTAAATATAAAACTCGTTCTGGTTGTTGTTATTCTAATGCCAAATGATAATTAAAAAATTGTCCAATGGCTTGATGAAATATTAGATGTACCAATAAAACTCTTAATTTCCACCGCTATTTTTTCTCCAGCAGCTAAAACTTGCTCCGCACCGAGATCAATATACATTTCCACATCACCGACTTCTATCCTTAAAGGATCATCTGTAATCACCCAACCTTCTTTTTCTAACCCTATCCTAACAGCATCATGAAAAACATCTTTAGCTGGCATTAACTTTATAAAAAATTAGACTTTTCACCCACAATTATAACATCAATTACAACAACACAATCAAAACCATGCCTAACCTTACCGACATCCCCGGAATTTCTCAAATTTGGACACGCACAAAAGGCGACCCCCGCATTAAAATTGCTATCCTTGATGGTGCAGCAGACTTAGAACGCAGTTGTTTTCAAGGGGCAAAATTTAGTCAATTTAAACCCTATTGGGCAGAAGATATTGAACTTAACGAAGAATACTATTATTATCTCAATTTATATTTAGATTTTAACCAACAACAAAAAGACAAAAAAGACGACCCCGACCACGATAAAGAAGAAGCGAAAAAAGAACGAGAGGCATTTTTTGCACCTTTCCCTCCAGCTATTAGACAACGCATTGAATTATCCGGTCATGCTACTCACATTTCTAGCACTATCTTAGGACAACACGGCACACCTGCTCCTGGTATTGCCCCTTTATGTACAGCATTAAATATTCCCATTTCCTTCGCTAATGATGATTTTATTTCCCCTGTGAACCTTACTCATGCTATTAATACGGCTTTGAAATGGGGAGCAAATCTGATTCATATTGCTGCTTGTCACCCCACCCAAACCGGAGTAGCACCAGATTTATTTGCCCGTGCTGTGAAACAATGCCAAGATAATAATATGTTAATTGTTGCCCCTGGTGGTAATGATAAAGGGGAATGTTGGTGTATTCCCTCTATTCTTCCAGGTGTGATTACAGTGGGTGCAATGCGAGATGATGGCCAACCGTTTAAATTTAGTAATTATGGCGGAGAATATCAAAATAAAGGGGTAATGGCCAACGGTGAAAACATTTTAGGAGCCCAACCGGGAACAGAAGAACCTATCAGACAAAAAGGGACTAGTTGCGCTGCACCCATTGTCACAGGTATTTCTGCCTTATTAATGAGTCTGCAATTGCAACGGGGTGAACAACCCAACGCTGAAGCAGTGCGGGAAGCGATTTTAAATAGTGCTATTCCCTGTAACCCCGAAGAAGTGGAAGAACCTGAACGCTGTTTATTAGGTAAGTTGAATATTCCCGGTGCGTTTCAATTATTGACGGGAGAAAAGTTAGAACCTCACCTCCAACCCCTCTCCTATAAGGGAGTGCAAGAACCTCACCCCCAACCCCTCTCCTACGAGGAGAGGGGAGTAGGAATCTCTCGTTCCCAGGTTCTACCTGGGAATGCTACATTAGAGGCTCTGCCTCTCACTATATCATCAGGCAGAGCCTTGGAGACGGTATTCCCAGCCGGAGACTGGGAACGAGAACAAAGAAGTGAAATAACTCAAGGTGTTACCCCTAGCGCCGCTTCTAAATTGGTTTATGCTTTAGGAACTATTGGTTATGATTTTGGTAATGAAGCCAGAAGGGACTCGTTTAAACAATTAATGCCAGCAGTGAATATGGACGGGGCAATTATCCCTGCTAATCCCTATGATAGCCGACAAATGGTTGATTACTTGTCAGTAAATCCTACGGAAGCTAAACCTTTAATTTGGACTCTCAACCAAGAATTAACTCCTATTTATGCTTTAGAGCCTGTAAGCGGTTTTGCCGCAGATATCTATGAAATCCTGATTTTGATGTTACAGGGACAAATTCAACCAGAAAACAGTGATGATTTTGTGGAACGGGTAAGTATACCTGCAAGGTTAACAGATAGAACTGTGGAGTTATTTTCTGGTCAAGTTGTGCCTGTAATTAGTCTTACGAATACTAGGGGAATGTATGGCTGGAAAGTCAATAGTTTGGTAGATGCGGCTTTGCAAACTGTAATTACGGAAGCCACAGCACCAGCCCAAGAAATAGCTATGAGAAAGGCTTTGAGTAGTTTCTTAAATCGAGTATACTATGATTTGCAAAATTTAGGACAATTGGCAAAAGATCGAGCGCTGAATTTTTCTGTAACTAATGCTTTTCAAGCCGCTTCTAGTTTTTCTCAAGCTATTTCTACAGGGATGCAGCTTGATAGTATTGAAGTGGAAAAAAGTCCTTTTTGTCGCATTAATAGCGATTGTTGGGATGTGAAATTAAAGTTTTTTGACCCGGAAAATGGCCGCAGAGCTAAAAAGGTGTTTTTGTTTACCATTGATGTTAGTGACAGAATTCCTGTAACTTTGGGTCAAGTTCGCTCTTGGTCTGTGCGGAAGTAAGCACGTAGTAGTCTGTCAAATTTATTTTGACGGGTTTTTGGTAGTGCGGGCATACTTCGACAAGCTCAGTACAAGTCTTGCCCCCGTGAGCTGTCAAATTTATTTTGACGGGTTTTTGGTAGTGCGGGCATACTTCGACAAGCTCAGTACAAGTCTTGCCCCCGTGAGCGAGACGCTCACACTACAGTCCATCATTTTTATCTTAACAAACTAGTAGTATATGCTCTGATCAATAATTTATCAAAATTGTTTATAATGAATTAGTGCAGGTAATGGAGGAAAGGTTAAGGTACTACAACTGTTTTATCCCGAAACCACGGGAGTAGGGGGCAAAAAGAATATCTTTCTTACTGACAACTGACAACTGACAACTAAACTAATAGCCATTCACGGCTAAAAAGTGCTAAAATTAGCATTTCAGTGTTGGAAGTTGTGAAGGCGGGTATAATATCCCCATCACTTCCTTATCAATCAGTTACAAACTCACTCACTAGGAACAGGAGAAACAGTTCTCAACATGATCAAATTGCGTTTAAAAAGATTTGGCAAAAAGCGCGAAGCAAGTTACCGGATTGTTGCTATTAACAACCTGGCCCGTCGTGACGGTCGCCCCCTAGAAGAACTAGGATTTTATAACCCCAGAACTGATGAAGTAAAATTAAACATTCCTGGTATCATTAAGCGTCTACAACAAGGCGCTCAACCTACCGATACAGTTCGTAGTATCCTCGTAAAAGCTAACGTTTTTGAACAGGTCAGTGCAACAGCCGCATCATAGTCTTGAGATGAAATCCCTAGCAACCAGTCCCAATTATGTTGGGCTGGTAGAGTTTCTTGTGCAGCCGTTTTTAGAATCTCCAGAATCTTTAAGCGTTGATTGTGAAATGTCTCAAACCCTCAAGCGGGCTTGGGTTCGCATTGCTTTTAATAGCACAGATAAAGAAAAAGTGTTTGGTCGAGGGGGACGAAATATCCAGGCAATTCGCACTGTAATTGCCGCCGCAGCCGAACTAGCTGGGCAATCAGTATACCTGGATATTTATGGCAACAGTTCCCAAAGTCGGGAAAGTGTGTCTTTTGATGAAGAACAGGAAGAGCGGATACTACCACCCAAGTCGAAAGAACGAGAGAACAATATTCCCAAACCTGTTGTTAAACCACGTTTACGCTAGTACCGCAGGGCGGAATTAAAAATTAAAAATTAAAAATTGAAAAAGCAAATTACAAAAGCTTTTTAGTGGTTTTTAATAATTAGTGATTTTTGCCGCACTCTCCTAGTTAGTTTAAATGGTTGGTGACAGATTGAATTCTGGGAAAGATGGAGACAGGGACAACAGCATTGTCAAATCTTGGCGAATAATTCCGTTTTTATGGCGGATTTACCAGCCAAGAATTAACAAATGTTGTCAGCCCATTTCCCAATCATACAAATACTAATTAACAGAAAATTATAGAATTTTCAATTTACATTTAATCGGAAAATATTAATTTTGTTAACAACTACTTTTTACCCAATTCAGCAATAATATGGCAGATGATTCCATAATTGAACTGCCGAATATGTCCAGTGCGATCGCTCTAGCTGGATATGGTGAGGCAAATATCAAGTTATTATGCCAACAAACAGGAGCTAACTTAGTTCTGCGGGGACAAGAATTATTAATTTCGGGAACACCTAAACAGGTAGAATTAGTAAAGCGATTAGTGCGATCGCTAGAAAATTTGTGGAGTAAAGGTAATAATATCTCTAGTGCTGATATTCTCACAGCCCGTCAAGCCCTGGATACAAATACAGAAGACCAATTACAAGACCTACAGCGCGATATCCTCGCCAAAACTCGCCGAGGTTTTGAAATTCGCGCTAAAACCTTTCACCAGCGCCAATATATAGACGCACTTCGCAGACGGGATTTAACCTTTTGTATTGGTCCTGCGGGAACAGGAAAAACCTATCTCGCGGTAGTTATCGCCGTTCAAGCCCTACTCAGTAATCAATTTGAACGGCTGATTTTAACCCGTCCCGCAGTGGAAGCAGGGGAAAAACTCGGCTTTTTACCAGGAGACTTACAGCAAAAAGTCAATCCCTATTTACGTCCTCTTTATGATGCCATTAATGAATTCATAGACCCCGAAAAAGTCCCCAACTTAATCGAACGGGAAATCATCGAAGTCGCACCATTAGCTTATATGCGAGGACGGACATTAAATAACGCCTTTATCATCGTTGACGAAGCCCAGAATACCACACCGGCGCAAATGAAAATGGTTTTAACCCGATTGGGTTTTAACTCCCGCATGGTGATTACAGGTGATGTTACCCAAACTGATTTACCACATTATCAAAAATCAGGTTTAGATGTAGCTTTGCAAATTCTCAGAAACGTGGAAGGAATTGCGATTTGCGAATTTTCCCAAAAAGATGTGGTGCGTCATCCTTTAGTGCAACGAATTGTTGCTGCTTATGAGAAATACGAAACGTAGTAAATTTAAATTGGTCATTTATAGTCGTTGTATTGTATTTTTTAATTCAATTAAATCAGAATATTGATGAATATCAAAATCTCATGACCAAGATAACAATTCACCATATCATATTTATTCATGATAGCAATTTGAGTCCAATCATGTTATAAACTTTTATAGCCAGAAGTTATTTATTCATTTTCCATCACGTCAACTAATTCATATTCAACATAAATGATGACAACAACATTGAAAGAATTTTTAGAAGCTTGTGAAACCTTGGGAACTTTGCGCCTAATTGTCACCAGTAGCGCCGCTGTTTTAGAAGCTAGAGGAAAAATAGAAAAGCTATATTACGCCGAATTACCAAAAGGTAAATATGCGAATATGCACACCGAAGGCTTTGAATTTCATTTGAATATGGATATGATTCAACAAGTGAAATTTGAAACAGGTGAAGCTAAAAGAGGGAATTTTACAACCTATGCAATTCGGTTTTTAGATGCAGAAGAAAAACCTGCATTAAGCCTCTTTCTGCAATGGGGTAAACCAGGAGAATACGAACCAGGACAAGTAGAAGCTTGGCAAATTTTAAAAGAAAAGTATGGGGAAATTTGGCAACCTTTAGCCCTAGAAACCTTATAATTTTGAAATCCCTAGATCCCCGACTTCTTTGAGAAGTCGGGGATCTAAACTAAATAAATGTTATTAATTGTTGAATATGGTGATAAAAATAATTATTAGCTTTTGCTTAATGCTTTTTTTGTTCTTAGGAAATAATCAAGCCCAGGCTGGAGAATTAGCAGAACATTTAGCCAAATTCCCCCAATGGGAAAAATTAACATCAGTCAAACCAGCCAAAGGAGATTTAGTTTACCCAGAATGGATGTCTGGGACTTGGAAAGTTACCAGCACATTAGTAGATTTAGCCGCACCTTTAGCACCGGATATAGTGACACCAGGCTTTGAAGGTAATCGTAGTCAATTAAATCAACCAATTAGTTTTTTAGTTAAATTCATAAAAGTTAAACCAACTAATTCGGGGTTAAAAATTTTTGCTAACTTCCAAAAGCAAGCATCAATATTAGTTGCAGATAGAGAATTTAATAGTTTAAACCTATCCAGAGCTTATTTAGGGAATGAGGCTGTTTTATCATCCAAAGTAGATCCTCAATCTCCCAATCGTCAAATTACATTTTTGCGGGGTGAACGGCAATTAATTTCTATTATCAGCGATCGCGCCACAGAAACAACAGCAGATAATCAATTCATCACCACAGAAGTTTTCCAACAATTATTTAAAGGCAGTTATCGTCCATATTTGAATACTGTAGAATCAACCACAGCCTATCAAAAGCTTTCTACACCATCTCCAGCCATTACCGCAGATCAAGTAACTGCTGTCTACCTTTCCCCCCAAGATCCTGATTATTTTACCGCAGGTTCTCGACCAGTGGCTTTATATCGGTATCGGCTAGAATTTTTTCCCCCAAGCTGAACTTCTAACCCGCTTGTACTCTCTACAAAAAAATGGAGAACTAATCGCGTAAATCTCGGAAACTACTTTGGAGTAAAGGATTCAGACTTTATCCAAAAATATTTTCTCCAACCCCTTGCCAAACCCAGAGACTACTGCTATTATAGTTAAGCGTGGGACACAAACGGGTCGATGTCCGAGTGGTTAATGGAGACGGACTGTAAATCCGTTGGTTTACGCCTACGCTGGTTCAAATCCAGCTCGGCCCATATCCTACAGAAATTAAGAATTATAAATGCTGTGCTATAAACAAATGTACAGCATTTTAAATCTTATTTTTAGTTTCTATTTCGCCCGTGTGGCTCAGTGGTAGAGCACACCCTTGGTAAGGGTGAGGTCACGAGTTCAATCCTCGTCACGGGCTTTTTAAAATGACGGGAATTCAATACTTCTGGTAGCTTGCATAAGTTGGCTGTACTCTACCAGTATCTCATTACAGATGGGAACTTGCATAGTAGTTGCATAACAGGAATACTTATTAAGTAACATTTATCTATAAGATAGCCTTATATAAATACCTTATTCTGTAGTTTCATCATGCCATCAGCTAACTACTCACGCTATATTGACCTGTAATGCCTCTCTTTTGAGTTTCAGGTACAGACAGTCATGCAAAGGTGATATTGGCTGTTTTAGAGGTATTTACAGATAGGTGTTTTTGAATTACGTTTAATCAAATTAGGAAACAGTTGTTTTAAATTGCGTTGTACAGCAACAGTAGCGGCGTGCGTGATAGAACTCATTGCTAATGGAGTTTGGTAGCTATCTAATATGAACAGTATAAGCATTACTATAAAGATAGTACAAACATAAGAGTTGTATAAATTAGCTCCACAATAAACACTAACCTGCGACATTGGTGACAAGTTACAGCGGTTTCCGCTCTTATGAGGTACAAAGTTGAATCATGAAACTCTTGTAGTGCGGGCATACTATGGCTAACGCCACGCTGCGCTATCGACAAGCTCAGTACAAGTCTTGCCCGCTAGATATGTACCTCATAACACCGGGAAGTGCTGTATACCATTACAAGAGACAAAGATGATTTCGTCACATTTGATTTATGGATTGTCTGTAAATATAGAAAGGGAAAGCATAAAAAGCATGGAGTTCAATACTTTGTTTATGTTGCTCATAAGGTCAAAACAAATTTAAATTATATCTATCAAGATTATCGAAAAAGATTTGGCATTGAAACTAGTTATCGTCTGAAAAATATTTGTCGAATTAAGACGAATAACAAAAATCCAGTTTTGAGATTACTATTCATTAGACCTCTTGCAGAATTGATTTTGTGTTATGATGGTTGATTTTTTTAATCTTAATGGGGTGAGATAACTAAAAAGATTGATACCTGGGGTATTTGTAGCGATAGTTGTAATCGCGGAACGTCTGACAGAAAAAACATCACCAAAAAAAGATAAAATCAAATTCTGTCATTATCAGAATCTGAGGTGATGAAAAAATGAACTATAAATCCATCCAACAACTAAAACCAAGAGCATTTAAGCGTCGCTTTGGAGTGAGAAGAAAGACTTTTAAGAAAATGGTTAAAACTCTCAAAGAATTTCAAACTATCAGGTGGTTTGAGCCAACCTGAAGTAGTGGTAATGGATGTAACTGAAACACCTATTGAACGTCCAAAAAGAAAACAACAGGAATTTTTTTCAGGAAAGAAAAAACGTCACACCCTTAAAAGCCAATTGATTATTAATCAAGAAACAGGAGAAATTATTTGTACTTTTTTTGGTAAGGGGCGCTGTCATGATTTTGCCTTATTCAAAGCTAGTGGGGTTCATTTTCATCCAGAAATACAAGGTTTACACGATAGTGGTTATCAAGGAATTAACCACTATCATAGCAACAGTTACACTCCCAAGAAAAAGCCTAAAAAGAGGGAACTTTCCACTTGAGAAAAAGACTATAATCGTGTTTTAGCAAAGGCAAGAATTGGCATTGAACACGTCAATCGCCGCCTGAAAATTTTGAAGATTTTTGGTGATAGATATCGTAATCGCCGTCGTCGTTATGGTCTGCGTTGTAATTTACTAGCAGCAATTTATAACTATGAGTTAAATTTAGCAGTTCCAAAATGCCAACCCTCAACTATAACATAAAAGTAATTTTGCAAGAGGTCTAATATTTTCACCAGATTATCACAAAGAGTACATACCGCTTTGTGAAATATATCCAGACAAAATCCAAATCCCCACAAAAATCCTGAAAATCCCTAAATCCTGGACATCCTGATATGGCTTGCGCCACGCTACGCTATCAGACAGAAAAACGTAGTCAACCTAGCTATATTACGAAATGTAACAAAATTGCGGTTAAAACGCTTTACCATCTTGACAACTGAGAAAAGAGCCGATAAGGTGGTATACATACCCGGGTAAGACCACTAGAAAGTTGTATGCAAACTAAGCAAAAGGTTACGTTATATTTATCACCGGAACTGCACAGAAGACTTAAAATTCGTTCTGCTGTTGACTCAGAACCCATGTCAGACCTCGCAGAACGGGCGCTCAGTTTCTACCTGACCAACTCAGAATTAGTAGAAGAAATAGAAGCGTCTGCTCATGGGCGAACTCACCGGATTTATTCCTGTCCCACCTGTGAAACTTCACTCGTACTGCGTGATGGTGAACTCGTGAACTTGGGCAACCAACCAGGAATCATTGGACAAGACCATCTATCCATTGATGGTAGAGAAAAAGAAGAAACCCATCCCAAGGGTGAGGAAGAATTAGTTCCTTGTTAGATAGGAATTAATGATGATTAATAGTCTGGCTTAACGCCATGCGATCGCTGATCGGTACTGTCTCTATAAGGTCTCAAGTAGGTCGATAGTATGAAAGAAGAGCTCAATATTTTAATTCAAGCTCAATACCCTTTAATCTACCTTGTGACCTCCGAGGAAGAGCGGGCAGAGCAGTCAATTTTTAAAGTCTCCCAAGATTTAAAACCCCAAAGACGAGTATATATTTGGACAGTAACTCACGGTATCGTCGAGTACGGTCAACCCCGAAATACCACTCAACACAATACTGTCTCTCCCGAAGCAGCCATTGATTGGATTATTCGGCAAAAAGAACCCAGTATATTTATTCTTAAAGATTTACATCCCTTTATTGATGCGCCGGCAACAACCAGATCGCTCCGGGACGCGATCGCTAGTTTCAAAGGAACGCAAAAGAACATTATCTTAATGTCCCCTGTGCAACAAGTTCCTATCGAACTAGAAAAAGAAGTTGTTGTTTTAGATTTTCAATTGCCTGACATGGCTGAGTTAAATAAAGTTTTAACCGCCCATCAAGAGCAAAATCGTGGACGACGGCTGACAACCGAGGCGCGAGAAAAGCTACTCAGAGCCGCTTTAGGTCTAACTAAAGATGAAGCTGAGAAAGTCTACCGCAAAGCACAGGTAACAACTGGGCAATTGACGGAAAATGAAGTTGATATCGTTTTATCCGAGAAAAAGCAACTCATCCGCCGCAACGGTATCTTGGAGTACATCGAAGAAGATGAAACCATTGATGCTGTGGGTGGCTTGGAAGAATTAAAAACCTGGCTCACCCAACGCTCCAACGCCTTTACAGAAAGAGCGAGAGAGTATGGGTTGCCCCAACCAAAAGGAATGTTAATTCTCGGTGTTCCTGGTTGTGGTAAGTCACTCATTGCCAAAACTACCTCCCGTTTATGGGGTTTACCAATTCTGAGATTAGATATGGGGCGGGTCTACGACGGCTCAATGGTGGGTCGAAGTGAAGCCAACCTGCGGAACGCCCTGAAAACAGCAGAATCAATTTCCCCCACGATTCTGTTTATTGACGAATTGGATAAATCCTTTGCGGGTAGCGGTGGTTCAGGCGATTCTGATGGGGGGACATCAAACAGAATTTTCGGCTCTTTCCTCACCTGGATGCAGGAAAAGAAATCTCCAGTTTTCGTAATGGCGACGGCTAACCGCGTAGAACGCCTACCTGGAGAGTTTTTAAGGAAAGGTCGCTTTGATGAAATATTCTTTGTGGATCTGCCCACACCGGAAGAACGTCAGGATATCTTCGGTATTCACCTGACCAAACGTCGGGAGGAAATTGCTAGATTTGACCTAGAACAACTAGCAAAAATGTCCGATGGCTTCTCCGGGGCAGAAATTGAACAAGCGATAGTGGCGGCTATGTATGAAGCCTTCGCCCAAGATCGGGAGTTCACCCAATTAGATATTATTGCTGCATTGAAGTCTACTTTGCCGCTGTCACGAACGATGCAAGAACAGGTCACAGCTTTAAGAGACTGGGCCAGACAGCGTGCTAGACCCGCAGCCTCCTCTGTTGCTGAATATCAGCGCATGGAGTTTTAAAAGCTTTCCTCTGAAATGTCAGGGGGGAAAGGTTAGTCACAAGGCTAACAGATAGAAAAAAGCCGTTCCCAATTAATGCGGCTTCGCTGAAAAAGAACCGTTGTCGTTTTTCTCATCAATCTTCTTATTGGAGGAAACCCAAATGTCTCACTTTAGCACTCTGCGTACCAAGATCACCGATGCCGAAATTCTCAAGTCTTCTTTGCGCGACTTAGGTATCAGCGTCAAGACTGAAGCTGATGTTCGTGGTTATAATGGTCAGCGTCTCCGTTCCGACATCGTTGCTGTATTGGAAGGCGAGTACGATCTAGGTTGGTCTCGTAACAGTGACGGTTCTTTTGACCTCATTGCTGACTTATGGGGTGTTGCTAAGAAGCACAACCAGACCGAGTTGATCAACTCTATCAATCAAAAATATGCCGTTAACAAGACTTTGGCTGAAGTAAAACAGCGCGGTCTGCAAAACGCTAACGTTAAGTTGGTATTGCAGTAACAATTTCTCTAGCGCGTTCCCAAAGTGAAACGGGTTAACCTTCTAATAAGCGGTTAGCCCGCTTTTTTTATGGAGTTTCGCGCCAGAGGGTAAAGAGTTCGGTCAGGGTGTAGTATACTATATACTGCATCAAAAACATTTTTGCAAAAGATTGGAGGATAAAAAATTGTCAACAGCCATAAGTTCAATAGTTGATATTTTTAATAGAATTAATATGATTTCCTATGATAAAAAATATATTTCCCAAGAAAAACTGGACTTAAAAAATAAAACTAGAACAAGTATTTTACCCTGGAGAGGTCAGTTTTCACCAGAGTTAGTAGAGTTATTTTTAAAGGTTTACAGTTATCCTGATAGTGTAGTTTTAGATCCATTTGCAGGTAGTGGAACAACTTTATTTGAAGCAGCACGTCAAGGTTTATCTTGTTATGGCACTGATATAAATCCTGCTGCTATAGAAATGGCTAAAACTGCTCATTTTGTAAATCTCAAAACTCTTGAACGGGAAAGGTTGATTAAGTTAGCAGAAAAAATTGTTGATGAAAACTTATTACCTTTTACAGGAGATTTATTTTTTTACTGTTTTGCTGAAGAACAAAAACATTTACAGCAGCATGAACTAGAAGAAAAATTTATTTTTCAAATATTACAACAAGCTGGTAGTGAAGAACTATTATACAATTTACTGATTAATGCCATTATTAACTATAGCCAGCAAAGACAACCAAGAAATTTACTTGATTTTAAAAAGTCATTAAAAAAACATATAAATATTATCAAATCTCTTCCTTATTCTCCACAGCTATGCCAGGTAATTCATCAGGATGCACGCTATATTCCTTTGACAGATAATAGTGTAGATATTGTGATCACATCTCCTCCTTATATTAATGTATTTAACTACCATCAAAATAATCGTATAGTAATGGAGATGTTAGGATGGGATTTATTGAAAATAGCTAAATCAGAAATAGGTGCAAATAGAAAACATCGTCAAAATAGGTTTTTAACTGTTGTTCAATATGCTCTAGATATGTTGGATGTTCTTAAAGAAATTCGTAGGTTAATTAGTAAACATGGTAGAGTAATTATTGTTATTGGGAGAGAATCTAGTGTACGTGGTGTGAGATTTGAAAATAGTAAATTAGTTGCGGCTTTGGCTATTGGTGGTGCTGGGTTTGAACTTGATTTACTGCAAGAAAGAAAATTTCAAAATAAATTTGGAGAAATAATTTTTGAAGATATTTTACATTTATTACCCATCAACAATTATGAAATAGCAGATGATAATTTTGCGATTGAAGTAGCAACAGAGGTTTTAACAGCAGTTTTACCAAATGCAGAAGGAGATATTTATGAAGAAATAATTGATGCCAAAATACGTGCTAAATTGGTTCATAAATCACCTATATTAAAAATTGATAATTTCCATTAAATTGCACTTAAATTCTCATAAAAAAGTATCCTAACCCTCATATAGAAAAACTAAACGCATTACTTAATAATTCTAAACTTCCAGTTAATGATAAACCTAGAGTTGCTCAAACAATTGATATTTATTACCAATGGCTTAATAATTTAACAAAAACTGTAAAATCGTTACTTACAGCCGATGAAATGTTAAATGTTTTAGTAAAGTTGCTCATTGATTATAAAAACTATATAGATGTTGATTTTATTTTTGATAGCCCTAATGATTTTTTATATAGAAATAAAGGACAATTAAAATTAGATAATACTATAATTGAGGAATTTCTCCCTTATCTAATTAACCCCGTTATCGTACCAGAGATAGAAAACTTAGCAGTAGATATTGGACCAATTAAGACATTTTCATCTGTTTATTTTGAGTCCAGTTTAACTTTTCCAGCTTTAGGAGGTGGTTTAAGCGTCAGAAGTAAAAACCAAGATTTTGCAATTACTAGAAAACTATATTTAAAAGCATCTCATTTTCCTGATTTTACACAAGAAAAAAGTATAATTACTAATCTGTCCTATATTGCTGTAGAGTGTAAGACTAATCTTGATAAAACAATGTTTCAAGAAGGATGTGCAACTGCACATGATGTAAAAACCGCAGTTCCAGGAGCAAAATATTTTCTTTTATGTGAATGGTTAGATATGTCCCCTATCAGCACTGCTCCCACGGATATTGATGAGGTGATTCTTTTAAGAAAAGCCAAAAGGCTTAATTCTAATATTAGAGGAAATTTTGCTACTTATCAAGGCCGTCTCGATTATCGAGATTATTACATGGAATACTTGAAAAATAATCCATTTAGAGTCGAAGTTTTTAAGCACCTTATCAAGAATATTCGTAAATTGTTAAAAAATGAAGGTTTAGATGAGAGTAATGTTTTAGAAGTAGGTTATTTTTGAAGGAAGGATTTTTTTTATTTTCGACCCAAGTAGCGAAAAACACCTAATAATAACCCAAGTTGCTTATTAATGTGTGTATATTATGCTCAACCGAGTTAATTATAGTTATTTAATTTTATGTTATTCCCAATAATAACAAATTATGAAAACATTCACTATTGGTCATTCCAATCATGCAATTGAAACATTTATAGAACCATATTATCCTCAACAATTCTACACCTGTTTTATTGATGAAGCTATAAATTTCTATAATGAGGAATTAAATGATAATTGAAAATAATCAGCAATAATTGAGGAATTTTGACCAGTCTAAACATGAGATATTAACTCAAATTGAGAATAAACGTCAGGAGAGAAAGCAGGAGATTAAACAATTGGTCAAGTAGTAAATCTGAAATACATCCTGTAAATCCTCAAATCCTGGATATCCTGATTCAGACAAATAATTTTTGCAATAAAGTTTTCAGAAACCCGAATTTATGCTATAAATTCTATAGGATCACAATCAGTATTTATAAAAGTAAAAAATATTAATTGTAATTAGGAGGTCAAAATTATGAACTCTCTTGAATTAAGACAAAAAATCGAACAAAATTTATTAACTATCTCACCAGAAAATTTGAAATTTATTGATGAATTTGTGGAATTTATTAAATATAAACAAGAAACAAGTTTATCAGAAAACACTAACTATAAGCCAGCTTCAGGACGTTCAATTTTACGTCATGCTGGTACGTGGGTAGGAGACGACTTGGAAGAATGTCTGAAGTTAGTCTCTGAAACTAGAGGTAAAGTGAAAATTAATAATCGTATTAATCCTTTTGAGTGATGTATCTTTTAGACACTAATCATTGTAGTTTAATTTTTCTGAAAAATCAGACGGTTCTGGATTATATACAGGAAGTTGGAGAAACCGATATAGCTACTACTATCATAACAGTAGGTGAGCTAACTTATATGGCAGAAAATTCTAGTTATAAGGAAGAAAATTTAACTCGTATTGAGCAATTTATCGCAGATATTAGAATTTATTATGTAGATGATGTAACTGCTAAAATTTATGGACAAATAAAAGCAGGATTAATTAACAAATTTGGACCAAAGCAAAAAACTAAACGGCAAACGACTAAAATCACTCAATTAGGTTTTGATGAAAATGATCTTTGGATAACAGCAATAGCAATTCGTAATCAATTAACGTTAGTTTCGGCTGATACTGATTTTATCAGAATCCAAACTGTAATTGGTTTTTCTTTGGAGAATTGGAGAGATAATCAATAAATAATTATGAATGCACGTCTTCAGGACAACAGCATGATCATTATATCTAATTTAGATATAAACTTATTAGATGCTGGTAGGAATAAAAGATTGTCACAAAAGAAAATCTATGGAGGTGAAATTTTTCCTGCATCAGCTTGTGCTAACTATTATGATACTTTTTTAGAATCTTTTCAAAAAGATAAGAACATGAATAATAGAGGAATAGTTGCCATAGATTTGTAGAATATTAAACAAAGAATATTACTCTAATTTGGGTAATATTCTCACCAAAATTAAGAGTAAAAAAGGAAGTTGACTATGATTTTAAATATACCGGAAAAAGATGGAGATGATGCTCCGTTATATTTAGAAAAAAACATTCAGCGGGTGCTGAAAAAGCTGGAAGAACTAGAAAATAAGGAAGGTGAAGAATGATTTATCACTACAGCATGGTAATTCAATGGTCACAAGAGGATCAACTTTTTTTAGTTCACTTACCTGAATTTCCCTGGCAACAGTTTCATACACATGGTAAAACTTACGAAGAAGCTGCTAGAAATGGTCAGGAAGTAATTGAGGCTTTTGTTGAGATGCTTACTCAAGAAAATCAAGTATTACCAGAACCCAGAATGCTTCCTACAAAACCGTTGCAAGTTGCCTAGTTCAGTGTAAAAAGTATATTTGCATTTTGACATTATAACCGTTAAAATGCCTGTAAATAATTGTAATTCAGTGTTATTCCCCATAATAACAAATTATGAAAACATTCACTATTGGTCATTCCAATCATACAATTGAAACATTTATCGAACTCCTGACTCGGTGACTTCTAACTTCTAGAATAGAGGAAGAGGGAAAGCGGGGGCAAAGAGAAATAAAAATTACAATCCTCTTGCCTTTTGCCTTTTACCTCTTGCCTTTATTAGACGGTGGTGATCTCTTTTTCCTTTTCTACAAGCAAGTGGTCGATTTTTTCTGTATGCTTGTTGGTCAGTTTTTGGAGTTTGTCTTGTTGATCTCGTGATTCATCTTCGGAGATTTCGGCACTTTTTTCCTGTTTGCGAATGGAATCGTTAGCATCACGACGGATATTGCGAATTGCTACACGACCTTCTTCTGCGTACTTAGCCGCAAGTTTGACAAATTCTTTACGGCGATCGCTAGTTAGTGGGGGAATATTCAACCGAATCACACTACCGTCGTTACTGGGAGTTAAACCCACATCCGACAGAGAGATAGCTTTTTCAATGATATTCAAGCTGCCCTTATCGTAGGGCTGAATCAGGATGGTTGAAGAATCTGGTGTGCTAATGTTTGTCAGTGCTTTTAGGGAAGTTGGTGTACCGTAATACTCCACTTGTACCTTATCCAATAAACTCGCATTGGCGCGACCAGTACGAATTGTATTAAAAGCCCGTTGAGTGGACTCAACGGTTTTTTGCATCATGCTCTCAGCTTCAGCTAATTTCACAAGAACCTCCCACAAGAGTACCAATGGATTCTCCCATGACTGCCCGGTGGATGTTACCTCGCACCGTTAGGTCAAATACTAAAATAGGGAGATTATTTTCTTTACATAGAGCAATTGCGGTACTATCCATGACTCGCAAATCTTTAGCCAAAACGTGGGCGTAAGTAAGAGTAATAAAACGCTTGGCCTCAGGATGGAGTTTGGGGTCAGCATCGTAAATGCCGTCTACTTTGGTAGCTTTAAAAATCACATCTGCTTCAATTTCTGCTGCTCGTAAGGCCGCAGTCGTATCTGTGGTAAAAAAGGGATTACCAGAACCAGCCCCAAAAATTACCACCCGTCCTTTTTCAAGGTGACGGATGGCACGACGGCGAATGTATGGTTCTGCTAGTTCTTGCATAGCAATGGCGGTTTGTACCCTTGTCTGAATTCCCATCCGTTCTAGGGAATCTTGCAGGGTCATGGCGTTCATGACTGTGGCAATCATGCCGATATAGTCAGCGGTTGCCCGATCCATACCTGCTGATGCTGCTTTAATGCCCCGAAAAATATTGCCACCACCAACAACGATGGCCACCTGGACACCAGTGGCTATCACCTCTCCTATTTCCTTGGCTATTCCCTCGACCACTTCTGGATCAATGCCGTAGCCCAAGTTGCCCATTAAGGCTTCACCGCTCAGTTTAAGTAAAACCCGTCGGTAATTCGTTCCCATGAAGTTCTGCTTTATCAAAAAAGTTGCAATTGCCTCCAATTTAAGATAGCAGGACAGTGACTATCTGTCTCTATTTAGGTTGCCTGTTATTTATATAAAGTTCCAATTTGTTCGGTTTGGGCTGGCTGTATTTGCTAATCTTGCAATAAACAAGTATACTCAACACGGCTTAATTATTTGATTTAAGCGGGTAGGGGTTTAGCAATGCTAAAGCCTTACCAATCTAGGTTTTTCCTGATTTTACAAAAGTCCATGTCCCAACCGTTTTGAGTATAATCGCATTTCCTAAATAATCCACTCCCTGCGCTGATGCTGTTTGGGTGTGTTCATCTATTTGCCCTTGATAGCGAATAATCTCATTGCTATCTATCGAAAAGGCTGTAGGTGGACTAATTACACCAAAACTGCGGGTAACATCTTGAGTTGAGTCCCACATATAGGGGAAATTTAAGTGATGACGCTCGGCAAAAACTTTCATTTATTAATATTGCATTTACCATGAAAACTTCTCCAAAAACCTGGACTTGGCAAGATTTCTCTATTTGTTACCAAACTCAAGGTACTACTGGACCTGCTGTGATCTTGATTCATGGTTTTGGTGCGTCATGGTTACATTGGCGCAAAAACATTCCAGCCTTAGCGGCAAATTGCCGAGTTTATGCGATTGATTTAATTGGCTTTGGTGGTTCAGCTAAACCCATACCAGGGGAAAAAATTAGTTATACCCTAGAAACTTGGGGACAACAAGTAGCAGATTTTTGTCGGGAAGTGGTGGGTGAACCTGCATTTTTAGTAGGTAATTCTATTGGTTGTATTGTGGCTATGCAAGCGGCGGTAATTAACCCGGATATGGCTTTGGGAACTGCTTTGCTTAACTGTTCTTTGCGGTTATTACATGATCGTAAACGCGTAAATTTACCTTGGCTAAAGCGATTTGGTACGCCAATTCTCCAAAATTTCTTGGCGATTAAACCAATAGGTGATTTCTTTTTCAATCGCCTAGCTCAACCACAAACAGTTAAAAAGATTCTTTTACAGGCTTATGCTAACGGGGAAACGGTGACAGATGAGTTAGTTGACATTTTGATGATACCAGCAAAAGATCCTGGGGCTGCTGCTGTATTTTTGGCGTTCACTGCTTATTCTAGTGGTCCTTTACCGGAAGACTTATTACCTAGATTATCTTGTCCGGTAATTATTTTATGGGGAACGGCTGACCCTTGGGAACCTATTAATTTAGGCAGGGAGTTAGCCAATTTTCCCCAAGTTCAAAAGTTTATTCCTTTAGAAGGTGTGGGACATTGTCCTCAAGATGAAGCTCCTGATTTAGTTAATCCTATTTTACAGGATTGGATTATTGATCAATATCAATCTATCCCCAACCTTCAAGAATAAGCAACTAGTACCGCAGGGCGGAATTAAAAATTAACAATTAAAAATTAAAAAGCAGATTGTATAAGCTTTTTAGGGATTTTTAATGGTTATCTTACTTACGCTGTACTGTACTAGCTGATCTTACAATGGGATTTCATTCGTTTAGCAGCGATAGTAGGGGCTGCCCCTGCCGTCACCAGAACCATAATAGGGGCGGCCATAGCCGTAGTAGGGTTTGTAAGGACGACGACACCAGCGATATCCGCCAGCTAAAACTTCCTGTTCCTCTGCTGATAATTCTGTCAACAACTTAGATGAGATAATTTGACCTGGCATGACTGTTTACCTCAATTGTTTGATTGAGTGCTATCCACCCATGCTTATTTTATAAAGGTATTTTCAATCAATGTAATCATTCTATAGTTATAAACTAATAATTAGAATTTCCATTGTTTGACGTATATATATTTAATTTTTGTCTGTTAAAAAAACTCACTCAAAAACTGATTATTTTTGAATGAGCTATATGAGTATTAAAATCTAAATAAATTAGGCTAACTTATTACCAGTGACGGCGGGGTCTCCGTCCCCAGACCCAGCCCCGACTCCAGTTACGAGGTCTATGACCACCACTACCAGATAGAAGTTGCTGTTCTTCTATGGATAGTTCTACAACTAAATCAGATGGAATCTTTTGAGATAGAATATTTGGCTTTGACATAGTAATTGTTAACCTCAATTAATTTTTTATTAGGCTTCGGACAACCATGCTTCTTTTATAAAGATATTTATCACTAATTTAATGATTCTATAGTTATAAATATCAGTTTATAATTTATATCTTTTGATTCACATAAATAAGTTTATTTTCTAACTATAGATAGGCTATGGCAATTTTAAAGTGCCATGTAAAAAAAGGTGAGAGGAGGAAGTTAAGCCCGAATTTTGGCATTAGATACTGTTGATACTTGATATCAAGCAAGTTATCTAAAAATTTCTCCTCACCCTATAACTACAAACTTGGAAAACTAAGACTATTAAGAATAGCTCAGTTTATAGACTTTACCTACTAAAAAAGAGTATTAACAACCTAGCATAGAGTTCGATTCAGGATAGCTCTCATCCCTTTCAGAAGCTGGATATTGATCATATTTTTGGGAGTCACAACCACATTTTTGTTTTTTAGGTTTACAAGAAGGAGGAGGTGATTGGTAACATCCCCCAGATAAAAGTTGTTGTTCTTCTGCGGATAGTTCTACAAATAATTCAAATTTGGTATTCTGATTAAACATGATTATTAGCCTCCGTGAGTTAATAGGATCGATATGATTCAGTCCTAATCCTTTTATAAGCTTTATCTGAATATTTTTAATGATTCCCTAGTTGGAAATTAATAATCATAATTTCTATCTTTTGATTTATACAGCACTTCCCGGTGTTATGAGGTACATATCTAGCGGGCAAGATGCCCGCACTACAAGAGTTTCATGATTCAACTTTGTACCTCATAAGAGCGGAAACCGCTGTATATTAATTTTTAATGATTGAAAGTATAAATACATCAAAATTATCATAGTATTTATAAATAAATATTTAATATTTCTCTGTTACAAGAAACTCCCTCAAAAATAATCAATTTTTGAGGGAGCTATATATTTATTAAACTCTACTTAATAATTGCCGAGTTGATGAGATTAGCTGTATCATTCTTCCTCACTCATATTTTCATTATCACCACGACCTCCATCTCCATCTTTATCGTCAGATTTCGGACAAACCCAATAGCATTTCTTGTAACATCTTTTCCTTCCTCCAGATAAAAATTCCTGTTCTTCGGTGGATAATTCGACAAGTAAATTAGATGTGGTCATTTGAGTAGACATAATTGTTAGCCTCATTTATTTAACATAGGTTTTGCAAACCTATTGCTTTATTTATAACTATGTTTTCTAGAATTTTAATTCTCCCTTAGCTATAAATAAAGCGAATCTTAAAGAAGATATTTTTATTTCTTTTGGACTATTAATTTTTAAATACATATAAGGATAGAATCTCGTTGTTATAAATAATGTTTATTCATAAATAAAATGCACCTATGGTATTGATATACCTTAACAGGTGCAAAATTAGACTATAATTTTGACGGTTTTTTGAACTCTACGCTGGTTAAGAAGTCAAAATTATTTCTGGATTCTGGAATCAGCAACAAGAGATAAATAATTAGAGTTTGACATTATAAGTGGGGCGATAAAAGATAGGACGGTTGATTAAAAAGTTATACTTCGATCCATCCCCATCATTTTCGTTATTTGGTTTGTCATCTTCGTTTTTTTCCGATGGGGAAAACCCACCATCTTTACCGCCTTTATTTCGACTACTGCCGCCTTTTTCAGGGCATAGCTGAGAGTTTCCTCCTGCTAAAATCTCCTGTTCTTCTGTAGATAAATCAACAATTAAATCAGATTGAATGACTTGATTTGACATGATTGTTAGCCTCAATAAATAGTTAGACTTTACACACTTAAATAAACGAAAGTATTATCTGTGTGCAATCCTATCTTCTATTTATAAATCTATTGTGAGAGAATTAACTTCTCCTGAAGTTAGAAATCAAAGAACTAAAAGTATGAATTACTATCTCATACTTTAGGCTGAAATAAATTATAGTCAATTCCATAAAAAAACGCGTTTTTTGTGAATATTATTCCTGTATTAAGTGTTAATATTATATATTTATAATGACAATGCAAAATAGATATATTCTCTAACTTTAGAAGCATGATTTTCTCATACATGATAGTTATATTTGAATTGTTAGCTGGTAAACCAGCTAATGCTAATTAAATCAGTGTTAAAAATGAGGTAGAGTGATGTCAGTTAATACGATTCAATCTGATTTACTTTTTGATTTATCTACAGAGGAACAACAACTTATATCTGGAGGTAAAGTAGGAACAATAACGACTAATGGTAGGTTTCGCTATGGTGGTAGAACTTATCCAGCTACTATCAATGTAAGAGTTACTGGCCTACCTTAATGAACCATAGATTTTCATCGAGTTTTCAGTTCCTTGTTAATCAACTTATAGTCTAATTCCCACTGCGGAGTTGGACTTTTTTAATCATTAAAAATAAACAAAAATACCAATTTAAAAATTAATGATCACTCATGCTTATTTTATAACTATTTATTATCGTAAATAAATGATCCTGTAGTTATCAGGTTTTGAGAGTTTGAATTGCTCTTAGGTTATATATATTTAGATAAATTCCTCTCTTTTAATTTATGTTTGTTTATTTTATTTATTTATTTATTTATTTAATTCAAAATAGACAATTATATACTTTATTTTATTTTAAAAAAGTTATTTATTAACTCAGATAAAAAAATGTAGAGCAGAAAATAAAGCTGTCCCTACAAGAAAATATTTAAATTTAAATCTGGCTATTTTATGAAAATAAATTACTTAACTTATCAGCACCAGAACTAATAGTTATTAACCCAAAAGTAAAAGAAAGTGCCATAGTAATTTGGGATAATTTATATTTGCTAGTTTGTGAGGTAGAGTCACCTGAAGCAAGTTTTAAATCACTTTTTCCTTCAGTTTCTAAATCGGTTTTTTGGAAGAATAATTTACCTTCACTGAATAAACCTAACATGGGAAATATTTGCCCACCAACTACAGATTCTTGTTCTGTATCGGAAAGATATCTAAATAATTGAGTATTTTTCAGCATATTATTACTCCTTACATCAGTAATTAAGTTTGGCTAAGAGGGTGTTTGAAAAGTTATGGTTGATGTATCAAATATTTTTTACCCCACCCTAACCCTCCCCTTTACAAGGGGAGGGAACTGGATTTTTATTGTTTCCCCCCTTTACAAGGGGGACTAAGGGGGGTAGCAATGTGATGAAAATTACGGAATACCACTTTTCAAACATCCTCTAAGGAATAGGAAAATAAAAACTTTGACAATATTGATTTATACAGTTAAAAATTGTAAATGCTCTCCGGGTTTTGAGAGGAATGTCTGCGGAGTTCCTTGAATTTGTACTTGACCTTTTTCGATGAGAACAATCCAATTAGCCCGATGAATGACGCTAGGACGATGGGTAATTAAAATTGTGGTTTTACCTGTACGATGTTCCAAAAGACGATCTAGAACATGAGCTTCACTCATGGGGTCTAGTCCGGCGGTAGCTTCATCTAAAATGAGTATAGGTGGATTTGTGAGAATTCCGCGAGCGATCGCTAATCTTTGTCTTTGTCCCCCAGAAAGATTTGCACCAAACTCCCCTAATACGGTTTGATATTTATTCGGTAATTGACTGATAAAACCATCTGCATCAGCAATATCACAAGCTTCAACTATGTCTTCAAAAGAAATATTAGGTGTACCCAAACGGAAGTTTTCCAAAATTGTCCGACTCCAAAAATGAGGTTCTTGGGGAACATAAACTACTTGTTGTCGGTAACAATCTAAAGCAATATCTTGGATATTAAAAAAACCAATGCGAATATTACCAGAATCTGGGACATATAAACCAGCTAATAATTTAGCTAAAGTGCTTTTACCACAGCCAGATTTACCAATTAAAGCAATAGTTTTTCCTCCAGGAAGCTGAAGAGAAAAATCATCTAACAAGTCAATTCTACCTGCGTGATGAAATTGAAGATGAGAGCAATTAATATCTGCCACACTAGAAATTTGTGCAGTTGGCTTTTGACTTCCTCCCACCACTTCCGGTGTCGCATCAATAACTTCTAATAATCGAGAAACTGCTGTTTGGGAACGAAAATATTCATCAACAAAGCCAACTAATGAGTTGATTAAAGCTAAAACATTGACTTGCAAAGTATTAAAAGCTAACATTTGTCCAATGCTTAAATTGCCTTTAATTACTAACATACTCCCCAATCCTAACAAGATAACACCACCAATTGTAGATATAATTTTAGCAATAGTCCCGTTGATAATTGCTATTTGAACCGTACTAAAAGCCAGATTTGCTAGACGACCAAACCGACTTTGAAATTCATCCCAAAAATGAGGAGCAGCATTTGTAGTTTTAATTACCTGTGCGCCCTTAAATGTTTCTACTAAAACACCTTGATTTTCTGCTCCTAAAACTAAGAGACTGCGGGTTTTTTGCTGAAGAATTGGTAAAAAAGGTAAGGTTGATAAAGTCATAAAAGCAGCAATTAATAAAACTGCTATTGTTAATTGCCAGCTATAAAATAACATTAAGCAAAAAGAAATCACAGCAATAAAAAATTGGCTGGGTAAAACAATCACAATCTGGGATACTAATTGGTTAATTTCGCCAATATCTCGCAGTCGGCTAGTAATTTCCCCACTGCGACGAGATTCATAATAATTTAAGGGTAATTGCAGTAGTTTACGACCAAATTCCAAGACTAAACCCAATTGTAATCTTTGCCCAAAATGAGAAATCATTAAGGCTTGAAATACTTGTAAACCTCCACTAAATAAACTCATAACTACGACTGCGGAAACTACAACAGTGAGTAATTGCACATCTCCACGCACGAGAACATCATCTGTCAATAATTGAATTAAAACAGGAGTTCCTAAAGCTAGTAAACCCAGGACAATATTAATCATTAAAACCTGAGTTAATAAACCACGAAATGGTAAAATTCGGTAAAAAAACCGCGTGATACCACCTTTTGATTGTTCTTGGGGTTGTTCAAAAAAGCGGTCTGAATCTGGCTCTAATAAGAGCATTACGCCATTCCAAGCATTGGTTAATTCTTCTTTGGTCAGATAACGAAGTCCCACAGCCGGATCGGCAATAACGTATTTTTTGCCTTTTTTACCATATAAAACTACCCAATGATAGCCTTGCCAATGGATAATTGCAGGTAATGTAATTTCTGTAATTCTGTCTATGATTTCTGGAGAAGCTTTGACCGCTCTAGCATTGAAACCGAGATTTTCTGAACCTCGTTTTAAACCTAATAATGTTGTTCCTAATTGTCCAGTCCCCACAGCTTCTCGGCTTTTAATCATGCTTAAAAAGCGTCCATAGTGCTTGGTAATAGAAACTAAACAAGCTGCCCCACAGTCTTCTTCACTTAACTGTAAAGTACACTGATAATTTTGATGATTTTTAAAGATATTGAACATAATTATCCAAAAAAGTTTAGTAGGTTGAGTTGACGATAGGAAACCCAACTTTATGCAAGTCTTTGTTCTATTGTGCTGTTTTTGTCGGGTTGTGCTATTACTTAACCAAACCTCAATCCTTATTTATAAATTGGTGATTAATTTACTTTTTCTGAGAATAAATTGCATGATAGTTTCTTGACGAGAAATAATGTCCGCGCGTCCTTCCATACCAGATTTGAGATCACATACATGATTTCCTTTTGCTAAAAATAGATTTTGTGGTTCAATATTTATTTGATAAGTAGCTACCTGGGGTGTGCTAATAATGGAATTATTTTGGGGAATTGCTAGAACATCTGCTCCAATTGTTTTTACAGTTCCCTTGAGAGTTCCATAGTCTGGATAGGGACAAGCTGAAACCTGCATTTGTACTATTTGACCAGGTTTTACTTTGTCAATATCTTTAGCAGAAACTTGGGCTTTAATGATTAAAGGAGCATCCACAGGAGCAATTTGAGCAAGAGCTTCACTGAGTTGGACAACCTGTCCAGGATTGCGAAGTTTGAGCTGCATGAGTGTGCCATTAGCTGGGGAACGAATCACACTTTTATTTAACTCATTGTCTAACTGTTGTAATTCTTGATGAGTGCGAATCTGTTGTTTTTGTAATTCTAACCGTTGCTGAATTAATGTTTCTCGTTCTTTTTTTAAAGCGGCTAAATTGCTTTCACCTCTGGCTTTTTCCTGCCTAATTCTTTCTAAAGCAATTGTCACATTTGCATTACTGGGATTAACGGCAATTTTGGCTTTTTGTAAGTTTATTTGGGCTAATTTAACAGCTTGTTCTTTTTCTTCTTGGAGATTTTTAGTGCTAGATTTAGCTTGTTCCAATTTGGCTTGAGCCGATTTAACAGCTTGTTCTTTTTCTTCAACTAAATTGCGAGATATTGCTCCTGATGTAACTATACTCTGTAAGCGATCGCGCTGTAAAGTAGCCAGTTTTAATGCTGCTTCTGCTTCTTCTACAGTAGCTATTAATACCCTTTCTTTTTGTAATCTTGCTAGTTGCTCATTTGCTAAATTTATCGCTATTTTAGCTTGTGTCATTTCCGCACCAGCTTTAATTTGCTGATCGTTATAGTTGCGCTTAGTTCCAGCCAATTCAGCTTGTACAGCTATAATTGTCCGCTCATTTAAGTTGGTTTGAGAAATTATTTGAGTATTGACCTGATTAATTTGAGCATCAATTTGAATAAGTTGTAATTGACTTTGCTGGATAGTATTTTGCAGTTGTCTTTTTTGAGATTGCAGTTGGGAGTCATCAATATAAGCAATTATTTCTCCCTTATTTACTAGCTGATCTTCTTTAACGACAATTCTTTTCACAGTTCCCGTCATGCCAGATTCAACTAACCGTAATTCTCCCAATGGTCGGATAGTTGCAGGGACTTTAACTGTGATGTTGTAATAGAGGACAGAACTAAGACTCACAGCCACTACAAACATACTAATCATTACCCCCCCACCGATATGAATCCATTTACCGATATGGGGGAGAAACTCATTAGCTTCTAGTATATGCAAATCCTCTGTAGTCGAGTTATTTAAATTATAGGGAGAATTGTTATTTTGACTCTGTAAGGAGTTCACGGGATTACACCTTTGATTAGGACTAAAATAGTCTCACCTAAGATAGAAATTACTACTATCATGCAGCCGAGAAGTAACTATCTTAGGTAATAAATTGACAGCAATAAAAACAATTAAATTTCTCTATTCACATTGTGAAAATTAATTTGATCATCGGTTATAATTTAGTGAAGGGGGTAGAGATGGTTATGCCCTAGTTGTGGGAATTATCTTTCTCAAATCTTCGACGCGGATTAAGCGTGAAGAAAATGGGGGAGAAGAATCAAACTTTCTCAAAGTCCTCACTTACGTTGAGCAAGTTATTGTCATCTCCTCTAACCCCCTTTGTTGTTTAAAAAAGTTGTTGACTAGCAGTGCAGAGCGGCGAAAATAACTAACCATTAAAAATCTTTAAAAAGCTGGTGTAATTTGCTTTTTTGATTTTCAGTTGTTTATTTTCAATTCCACTCTGCGGTACTAGTTGAGTCCTGCTTGGAAGGAAACTTATAGGCTTACTAGCCCATACTTACGCCATACTTACGCAAGAATCGCTTCGGTTCCAGTTGCGTTTGCAACTGGAGGTAGGGGTAGTGGGGTGGCAATTGCAGGTACAGCACCGCGGCCACCGCCGTCGCCTGGTAATACGGCTGGACCTAAAGCCCCTACACCAGCAGGAAGGTCTGCACCTAAACCTAAGAAATCTTGTCCCGCAGTTAGAATGGTATTAGCCTTACCTGCGGAAGTAGCACTGCTACCTTGAGGACCGGAGACGCTTGTTCCCATTAAGAGCGATCCCTTGTTAGCATAGTTACTAGCAGCAAGTTCAAAGTCAGCCCCACCAGTCACTATTTCTTGTTGTTGATCAGATAAAGCAACAATTAAATCGGATGCGTTGATTTGATTTAACACAATTATTAGCCTCACTTACGTAATTAGGCGTTCCATCACCTAACAACTCAACTATAAGCATTGTTGCCTAAGAATTCATAAACCTACGGGTAGAAAATAAAGTTTGCAAATTTACCTCTAAAAGTAGAGACAAAATACTTTTTAATTACTAGAATAGTATTATTAAAAGATTAATCCTAGCTCACATAAAATCTGCACAATGTATATTTGTTGTTTTTACAGAAAAGTCCGAATATATGAATTTATTCGGATTTCTACTCAACAGAAAATTAAATATCTATGTTTTTAGATATCTCTAATTTCAGAAAAATCATTTTGCTAGATCAGGAATTATTCAGTAATGAGAGAGTAACTGATTCAACAGATAAGCACAGGTAGCACTACCGATAGGAACTGTTAAATTATCTATGCCCAAAAAAGAAAAGGCTTCTAAAATCGTGGCGATTACGGCGACAATTAAGGAAACCATCCAAGTTTGCCAAATATCACCTTGAGTAACCAGTAAAAGAGTTACACAAATAAAATAACTAATTAAAGTCACTGTTAAAGAACCTTCCCAGCTTTTTTGAGAACCAAAAACCACATATTTATGTTTACCAAACCGTTTCCCAATTAAAGCAGCTAATCCATCTCCCCAAGCCATAGTCATAATTCCTAAAACAGCATATTGGGGTTGGTGTAAATACCAAAAAATACCCACTAAAACACCTATACTCACAGCATAGAAAAATGTTCCCAAACTTTGACGACCGACACTATTAATACCAGGAAGAATAGGGAATTGATAAGATAACAAGGTGATAATACCCGCAAAAATTGCCGCAGTAATTCCCACAAAAGAGGGAATATCTAACCACCAAGCAATTAAAATTACGTTACCTGTGCCAATATGCACGATTTTACGAATGATTTCCGGTTCACTATCAGTAAAACGACTAACTACCCAAGCAATGCAGATAATTAATCCTACCCAAGCCGCAGCGGGGGCAATTTGCAGCGACAATGGGGAAAGGTTTTCTAAGCTGAGGAATGTGTTAAACAATGAGGGAATAGAGGTATTTTTAACTTTAATTCTACTTTATGAGCTTTGGACATGAAAATATTATTGATTTGGCTAATTAAGGGTTATCGTTTATTTATTTCTCCCCTGTTTCCCCCGACTTGTCGCTTTCAACCTACTTGTTCCATGTATGCAATTCAAGCTATTGAACGGTTTGGGGTATTTCGGGGTAGTTGGATGGCTATCATGCGGATTTTACGCTGTCATCCTTTTCATCCAGGAGGTTATGATCCTGTTCCAGATGTGAAAGCTAAATCTTGTTGTGAACATGAAGAGTGAACACGGATTTAAGGGATTACTGGATTACACGGATACTTTGTTGAAGATATACAAGTTAAGGAAATGTAGGTTGGGTTGAGCGATAGCGAAACCCAACCCCTCCCCGCAAGCGATGAGGGGGGCTAAGATGTACCTTATATGATTGGAAATCGCTGTAAGTTCTCTGTTCCCTTGTCATAACAATAATTTTTAATGTCTACCTACTTAGTTGTATAATACTTTATAGTCATTTAAAATAACTAAAAAAATGCAGCCTTTTAACAGTACATGGATTGGTATTATACTGGGCTTAATCTTTGTCACGATGCCATCTGTTGCTAAAGCTAATGATCCAGGTCTTTGTTTCATTGTGACATCCTCTGGGAAAAAGATCAGTTTAGGGGAAATGTGCAAAGTCCAACAACCCATAGAAACTGTTTTGCGGATACCAATTAAACGTCGGGCGGCGAAGACTCCGATTATAGATGTTAGATTTAATGGTAATCAGATTTTTGAGATGGTTTTTGATACTGGTGCAAGTGGTATTTTGATCACTCAACAAATGGCAAATGTCCTCAAACTCAAGGCTGGAGAAAAAATCAAAGCTAGTATTGCCGATGGTAGTATAATAGAACTGCAAACGGGGACAATTTCATCAGTAAGTGTTGGTGGTTTGGTTGTGAATAATCCTAAAGTTGCTGTTGCGCCTAAAGCTCAAATTGGTTTACTGGGTCAAGCCTTTTTTGATAAATATGATATCAAGATTTTTGATAAATACATAGAATTGCACCAGCGTTAAAAAAGAGTTAAAAATTAGCAATTAAAATGCGACCTTATTACCAAATCCCGATTATTGAATGTGGTGAACCTTTAGTTAAGATTCCTCTAGAATTGTTTGCGGTGGCATCTCCTCACCCTTATCAAAAGTTAGGTGCTAATTATGGCGGAAATTCACCTTATTACTTGCGTCAAAGTGTTGTTGAAAATTTAATTCAGGCGCAAAATCATTTACAATTACTACATCCCCATTGGTCTATTCAGATATTCGATGCTTATCGGCCTGTGGCTGTCCAGCAATTTATGGTAGATTACAGCTTTGGGGAAGCGTTGCGAGAACGGGGTTTGACAGAAAAGGAATTATCACCCCAGCAACGGGAAGATGTATGGAAGGCGGTTTATGAAATTTGGGCTGTACCCAGTTTAGATATGAACACCCCTCCTCCCCACAGTACGGGGGCTGCGGTGGATATTACTCTAGTCAATGATGTTGGGGCAATTGTGGATATGGGTTCACCCATTGATGAGATGTCCGAGCGATCGCATCCAGAATATTATATTCATAGTCATCAAGGCTATAATACTAACCGGCAATTATTACGGGATGTAATGTTAAAAGCTGGATTTCAGCGCAATCCTAGAGAATGGTGGCATTTTTCTTTTGGTGATCAAATGTGGGCTTGGTTATATAATCAATCTCATCCTGAAACTGTGATGACAGCCCGTTATGGACGATTAAGTTAAATGAATTTATGTTTCGCGCAATCTCTAAGAGAGATCCCGCAGGGTAGGTACAAAGGAGCAAAGGCGCAAATTTTGAGATTTTCAATAGGTTGTGTTATAATTCTTGGTGATGCTAGTAGTCTGTCAAATTTATTTTGACGGGTTTTTGGTAGTGCGGGCATACTTCGACAAGCTCAGTACAAGTCTTGCCCGCGTGAGCGAGACTCACACTACAGTCCATCATTTTTATCTTGACAAACTACTCGTGAAGTTTTTATTTCACAGTTGATGTTGGAGAGGTGTCCGAGTGGTTGATGGTGACGCACTCGAAATGCGTTTTGGGGAAACTCAACGGGGGTTCGAATCCCCCCCTCTCCGTTGATGCAAATAATGATTATTGCGGCTTTTCTTCCTTTTGCTGATGACTTTCCGGCACTTGATTTTGGTTTATTTCTACAGTCGGGACGACTACAGCCGAAGAATTTTCTGGTTGAGATTCCTGGGGTGGGGTGACTACGGGATTAGATTCCGGTGCAGTATTTTCTGGAGGTGGAGAAGCTTTCTGGGATTCTTTAGCGTCACGCAGGGTATCCATTAAGGATGGTGAAGAAGTCACAACCGGTGTTGATTTATTAATTGTAGTATTCGGGGTTGGAGTGGGCTGAGAGTTGTTATTCTCAGGGGCTTTTTCTTCATCACTACTATTATTAGTAGGGGTTGGTTCTGGGGAAACAGGAGTATTTTTGCGTTTTCTCCTGACTCTCAGTGGTACAGATTCATTAAAAGAGGAATTTTGAATTTTTTGATTTGGAGATGATGGTGATATTTCCACGACAGGTTTGGGTGGAATAGATTCGGAAGTAGATTGTTTAATAACTGGTTTAGGTGATGATTGTAAATTAGGTTTTGATAATATCCGCGTCATACTAAAACCTGCCGTAGCGGCAATTAAGGCAATACTAATGCTCACAATTCCCTTCGATACACCTGCTTTTTTGCCTGTATTTGCGACTTTTGGTGGTGTAGCAATAGGACGGGGAGTAGCTTTTTTGAGGAAATTTTTGGATTTTAAATCCGATAAATTAATAGTCTGTACTGCTTGAGTCGCTAAAGTTGATGATGTCACATTTAGCCCATTTCCCGGTAGTAGTTGCAGCCATTCTGCTACTGTTGTCGGACGAAACTGAGGTTCTACAGCCATTCCTCGGCTAACTGCTTGATTCACAGCCCCACTCAGATGAGGTTGTAATTCACGGGGAGAGGGCATTTTTTCCCGATCTCGCAGTAATGCAGGTATAGGAACTTGTGCAGTTAACAGTGCATATAAAGTCGCTGCTAAACCATAAACATCTGTAGCTGCTGTTCGTTGTGCTTGAGTTAGATACTGTTCAATGGGTGCATAACCTTCACTGACTAAACCTGTATGTGTCTGTTTTGCTCCGTTATTAAATTCTCTAGCAATGCCAAAATCAATTAGCACTACTTCCTGCGTTCCTTGACGCAAAATAATATTATCTGGTTTAATATCTCGGTGCAATAAACCATTATTATGTACCACCTGCAATGCCGCGCCTATTTGACGGATATAATGAATGGCTGTAGCTTCCGGTAGGGGTATTCCTGGTAAAACAAATGCTGCACCTAAGGTGTCTCCGCGAATGTATTCCATCACCATATAAGGTAAACTATCTTCCTCAAAAAAGTCACTTACCCGGACAATATGAGGATGAACACAAGCGGCTAATCTTTTAGCTTCATCTTGAAATTGGCGCTGGAACTTAGGGAAATCGGGATGTTGTCGCAACCTCTCATTGATAGTTTTCATCACCACTTCTTGACCTAAATAGTGGTGCATAGCTTTAAAGGTAACACCAAATCCGCCCCGCCCTATTTCCTGGAGGATGGTATATTTTCCATTCTGCAAAATTGTGCCTGCTAACATAGGGTTTTTCAGTCTTAAATGAGCAGATAATTAACTGGGTTATAGCACTCTTAGGAACGCAAATTTAATAACCTGCAATTCTGATTTGATCGGAAATGGTGCATTAGGCTTTGCTTTAGCGTAGCCATGGTCGCATAGCTTTACACACCCTATCTTTTACACTTTATTTAATCCACACTCCTGACCTATTATGACAACGGTTTTTGATTCTGATGAAATATTGTGCGATATGGCGGTATGCACTTGAATAAACTACATCATAACCCCCTCCTCGCTCTTCGAGGTGGAGGTTGGGGGTGGGTTGATCTTTAAAGAGCTTGTTTTGGCGAGAAAAGTTCTCGACTCAACGGTAAAATATCCGGAATTAACTTCCCAAAATCAGAAAAATCTGCCTAACTTTCCCTCTAAAATCAATGCCCTATTAAGTAGGTTGGCGTTGAAAACTGTCGTTATAGCACTAGGCAATAGGCAATACTTCGACTTCGCTCAGTAACCAGAGGCAAGAGTAAAGAGTAAAGAAGTTTTCAGCGATTTTACGTTTCTTTACACAGTTTGGTTTTATTGTGTTCACCTACTTACCATCTTCCCTGAGTATCAGTCATAATTTCTGAATATTTCTTTTTTTTAGCTAAAACAGAATCCGATGTTAAATTCATTGATCATGATCAATAAAAATTTATGAACTCTCAACCAGAAGAAGATTTGCAGCGTCGTCTCCAAAATCTAGCAGCAGAAATTAAATCTGCTGGTGTTAATCCTCCGCAACCAGAAGCACAGACACCTCTGACAGGGTTTTCTCAATGGAACTTGTATTTACAAAGATCCAGAAATTGGTTTAATAGTTTATCAACAATTAAAAAGCTGGCAGTCACAGGTATTGTCATGTTGTTAACTGTTTGGATGGTGCAAACAGTATTTGCTCTAGTTGCTTCTGTTATGAGTCTAGCGATGTTGGCAGTGTTAGTGTATCTTGGATACAAATTTTTTATTGCTAATAGAAAGGCAAAATAAGCAATAGCCTATTTTAATCATGCCAATAGTCGCGTAAAAAAAATCACAGGTAATTATTCAATGGCAAATCCAATGATCGGCAAAAGTAGTAGTCAGTCTAGCCGCTCCAAAGAACCGAAGAAAGCTAAAATTACACCATTAGCAACCAGGCGTTTTGTGGCTTGGACGGTGGAAATCACCCTCTTTATTGCCAGTGGTTTAGTTCCTTATGCTTTGGGCGTGTATGTAAATTCTCGGAGTGAGATCCAGCGAGTTCCTCTTAACCCTGTTCTCGTAGTCACAGAAAAAGCGATCGCTAGACCCCTCGCATTACCTGTCAGTTACGGTATTCGCAACGTCGCTTGGCCGACTAATATCTTATGGACATTAGCCCTATTATTACCCACCAGCTTCGGTGCTTGGCAATTATATTTATTAGCTAAAACTGGCAGCACCATTCCCAAACGGTGGTTTAGAGTGCGAGTAGTAACCGCAGCCGGAACAGCCCCAGGCTTAGGTGCAATCATAGTTAGAGAAGGATTAGGGCGTTGGACAGTACCAGTTTCTGCCGCTTATCTACTCTGGCGTTACAGCTTTATTTTCCCCAACTTAGCTCTGTTTACATCTTTAACGATGTTAATGATCCTAGCAGAGTCTAAGGGCTGGACTGTCCAAAAGCATCGCCGCTCTTTCCATGATCAAATAGCAGGAACATACACAATAGATGCAACCAGCACGGTTAGTCATCCTGGGGAGCAGTCAACAATAAACGAAGCTGATGTAGATAGTGCTGCAACTCAAAAATCTAGTTCCACTCCAGTCCCCAAAAATAATTCTTATCTCAGTCTGTTTTTGGTAGGGCTGACTAGTATGATTGCTGTACTATCAACTTTAGTCGGTACACAAATCTATATCCAAACCCAAGAAAGCCAACGGAGAAGCGAACAAACTAATAGTCAAAAGTTTATCGAACTCATCAAAGCACTAAATCCCAGCAGCGGTGTTACTAATGAAGATCGACAAAGAGCAGTGTTAGCCTTGGGGACTATAGATGATAAACAATCCATCAAATTATTAATTGACTTATTAGTCAAGGAAACAGACCCCAAAACCCTGGATACTATTCAACAAGCTTTAACTAATACTGGTTTTAAAGCTATCCCGGAATTAAACCGGATGAATCAGTTTCTCGCGGAAGAACTAGCATCTATGGGTAAAAGTCCTAATTCGGACATTAGACAAAACCAGTTAATTCTGACTCAGCAGGTAATTAATAAAATTCTGGCTGTCTATAGTGGCAAAATTAACAATATTGACTTGAGTAAAGCTGAATTAGGTTCTCAAGCATCTGGGGGAAAGTCCTTATTTAACCTGGTATTAAACAACATTGATTTATCAGGAATTGTCTTGAAATCGGCAAATCTTAACCAAGCTAATTTCCAAGGTAGCCGTTTTCGCAGCGTCGGTGAAGATGGACGTTGGGATACTTACGATGATGTGATTGCAGATTTAAACAACGTCCAGTTAAAGGCAGCTAATTTAAGTAATACTAACTTGAGCCGTGTTTCCATGAGTCGGAGTGATTTAAGTCGGGCTAATCTCAACAAAGCCAACTTATCCTACACCCGCTTATTTGCTGCTAATCTCAGTAGTACCCAGTTAGTAGGTACAGATTTACGAAATGCGATTTTAGAAAATGCCAGCTTGATAAATGCAGATTTAAGCAATGCTAATTTAACAGAAGCAAATTTATATGCTGCTCGTTTAGTGCGTGTTTCTGCTATTGGGACACAATTAGCTTATGCAAATTTAACCAAAACTGATTGGCAAGGTGCAGATTTATCTGAAGCCTATTTAGATTATGCTAATCTCAGCGATGCTAACTTAACTGCTACTCGGCTGACTGGTGTTAGTTTGCGTTCCGCTAACTTAGAAAACGCCAATTTGCAAAATGCTGATTTAAGTCGGGCTGATTTACGAAAAGCAAATGTGGACGGAGCAAATTTTCAAGGTACAATCCTCTTTGCCGGTAAACAAAATCCCGCAGATCAGTTTGTGGAAACACCTGATATTGGTTCTCAAAATGCCTCAATCAAAGGAGTAGATTTTACTAAAGCTAAAAATTTAGATCCTCAACAACTGGCATTTATTTGTACTCAAGGTGGACTACATTCTCGTTGTCCATAATGGTATGAGGGGATGAGGCGCAACCCAACAAATGCGTTGGGTTTCATGCTTCAACCCAACCTACGAATCAAGGCTTTTTTCAAGGCGAAGGTATTGCTAAGGGTTGTTTGAAAAGTATTATATCAAACCAGTAATCTCCAAAAACCTAACCCCCCTACCCCCCTTCCCTGCAAGGGAATGGGGGTTTTAAAGCCTCTCCCCTTGCAGGGGAGAGGTTTGGAGAGGGGTCAGTCTATACATTCAAAACTTTTCAAACACCCTCTAAGTTATATTAAATACAGATTGTGTCAGGAGTAGGGTAATGAAGCATTTTCAGTGTTGGCTTGGGGTAATGGGAATGGGAACCGTTTTGAGTTTAGCTGTAAACTCTCAACCAGTACAAGCTCAAGTAGCTTATGGTAGCTATGTTGGTATTGGTCCAACTGTGGGATTGACAGATGGTACGCAATTGGGTGGAGTCCTGGCTTTTCGTTACAAGTTACTAGAAACACCCATTTCTTTCCGCGCTCAAGCGTTAATTGGTAAAGGCACAGCCATAGTCCCGACTGTTTCCTATGACCTCCCTCTCAACTGGCAAACTGATGTTTATTTAGGTGCTGGTTTAGTCTTAACTAGTGGTGATACAGCTTCTCCTGTAGGTAATAAAATTAGCTTTGCTTTGCAACCAGGCATTGATTATGTTATTCCTAATAGTAATACTGTGATTTTTGGTAATGCTATTATTGCTTTTGATGCCTACCGGAATACTGGTGGTACAGCTTTATCTTTACAAGGTGGAGTTGGGTTAAGGTTTTAATTCGTCATTTGTCATTGGTAATAATTTTTTAATTTTTGAGTTCTTGAAAAGATGGTGCTGAACCGAGATGAACCGAGAAAAATTAGAGTTTTACTTAACAGACCTAGAAACTCCTGTAGGTAAGGTAATTAGTGTAACTATTGCTTTATTGGTTTTAGTATCTTCGGGAATTTTTGTCGCGGAAACCTATGATCTCTCTCAAGAAGCTCGCTGGCAGTTAAGAGGATTAGATGATTGCATATTAATGATTTTTGCTGGGGAATATTTACTCCGCTTATGGAGTACAAAAAATAGAATTAAATATATTCTGAGTTTTTATGCAATTATTGATTTAATCTCAATTTTGCCATCTTTTATCGGATTGGTAGATATTAGTTTTATTCGGTTATTCCGCTGGGTGAGAATTCTCCGTTTACTGAGATTTATTGATAAAAAATTTTTATTTGGTAGTATTAGTAATGAAGATAGTGTAATTTTTGCCAGAATATTATTTACTTTATTTGCTATAGTTTTTATTTTTTCTGGCTTCATTTATCAAGTTGAACATCCAGTTAATCCTCAGAATTTTGATACTTTTTTAGATGCCTTTTATTTCTCCGTTGTCACAATGACAACGGTGGGATTTGGTGATGTGATTCCCATTTCTGAATTAGGTCGGTTACTGACAGTATTGATGATTTTAACAGGAGTGGCTCTGATTCCGTGGCAAATTGGCGACTTAATTAGACGATTGGTAAAAACTGCAAATCAGGTGGAAACTGTTTGTCAAGGGTGCGGTTTAGCGTTTCATGATACAGATGCTGGATTTTGTAAAAGGTGTGGTAAACAATTGATAATTGATAATTGAAAATTGTCGTCATAGCACTAGGCAAGAGGCAAGAGGCAAGAGGCAAGAGGCAAGAGGCAAGAGGCAAGAGGCAAGAGGCAAGAGGCAAGAGGCAAGAGGCAAGAGTAAAGAAGTTTTCAGCGATTTTACATTTCTTTACACAGTTTGGTTTTATTGTGTTCACCTACTTAGGTCAATTTTCTCCAGTAGGAGATTCAAAATTCACATCTTCATAGACATCTTCTATCGGACAGTGAAAATCTACACTTGCTAAATGCACATTTTCCCCTTGTCCATAACTGTAAAATCCCCACTGTCCCTCGGAATTACGCCGGAAAATGTCGAAATTTACCCGCGTTTGACTTATCAACACATATTCCTGAAGTGATTCTAAATTTCGATAGTCAGCAAATTTATCACCTCTATCAAAGGCTTCTGTTGTGGGAGATAAAACTTCGATAATTAAACAGGGATAACGCAAAAAGTTATTAAAGGCTTTATCTTTTTGGTCGCAACTGACTATGACATCAGGATAGTAATAGGTATTAATTGATTCAATATGTGCCTTGGTATCGGCAATGTAAGCTTGACAGCCACGGCCACGCAGATGATTTCTCAGCAGAGAAGCAATATTGAGTGTAATAATGACATGAGTATTACTAGCCCCTGCCATTGCGTACACTTCTCCGTCTCTGTATTCATGCTTAATAGGGCTGGTTTCTTCCCCTTGGAGATATTCGACGGGGGAAAGATAGTTATAGCTGGGAGTTGCAATCATAGATATCAATTGGGTGGTAATTTGGGGTGTGCTTCCGAGTATTTACTGACTGTGGCAGAAACTTCTGGGTTATAAAGTCGCAGATAATTCCAATAATTACCAAAAACTTGCCGAACATAATTTTTAGTTTCATCAAAAGGAATTCCTTCCACAAACTCATCTGGATCTTGTTTGGGGATGGTTTGCAGCCATTTGGCAACGTTACCAGGTCCGGCATTATAACTAGCGATCGCTAACATGGAATTATTGCCGTACTGTTGATGGGTATAATCTAAATACCAAGTCCCCAACATAATGTTATCGCTGGGATTTTCTAGATTAATTTTTTTAAAATCTAAACCGATTTGTGGGGCTATCCATGCCCCTGTACTGGGCATAATTTGCATTAAACCAGTTGCACCAACGGGGGATTTAACTTTCGCCTGAAAGCGAGATTCTTGGCGCATTAAAGCCGTAACTAACAGGGGATTAAGTTGCCGGGAAGTAGACCATTTTTCAATTTCTTTAAAATAAGGAAAGGGATAACGGGCTTGCCAATAAATAGCTTGTTGACTTAAAGCTGCATATTCGGCTTTTTCAGCGGGTGTTTCTCGGTCTTCTAATTTAGCAATTTTGTCAATACCAATGAGATATTCACCTTTAGTTAATTTCATCAATCCTTCGGTAAATTGTTCCGCGACACTAGGCTGATTTTTATTTTTAAATTCTGTTTCCCATTGCAACCAGGCATCACGATCTTGCCCCAGCAAATACAATTCATGAAAAGTCTCAGAACCCGCTGGTGGAACAGGACGTTGCGGGGGGATAATTGCCGGATTCATCACGCGCAGATTGTTAAAATCTCCCACATTTAAACCCAAAATACTCGCAGAACGCCAGGCATAATAAGAGTAAGGAAATTCACTAATTACAGACTTATAAGCAGTAATAGCTTCCTGTTGCTTGCCTAGTGTCGTTGCCCATTTACCTACCCAAAATCCGGCTCTAGGGGCTAAAATACTAGTTTTGTTATTAATAGTAATTGGTTGCGCCCATTGCCACGCACCTAGATAGTCGTTGTTTTTAGCTTTAGTTTGGGCAATTTTCCAGCGAAATTCAGCGGCTTCATCACTGCTACTATATTTACCTACTAATAATTTCCATGTTGTGTTAGCTGATTGATTATCTTTGAGACTATCCAGCAAAGTCCCTTTTTTAACTAATGCTTGAGGTGCTTGATCAGGAAATTGACTAATTACTTGGTCGAGATAGATAATAGAGTCTTTACCCGTAGCTATGTCGGACAATCTTAATAGGGCTATAGCTGTTTCTTTGGCTGTGGGAAACTTTTGTAGCAGTTGTTTATAAACTTCAATGGCTTGATCTTGTTCTTTATTTAATTGTAATCCTCTGGCGATGCGGTAGAGGTTGGTAGCGGTTTTTGGTGCTTGAATATAAGCATTTTTAGCTTTGGTAAATTCATTGTTATCCCAATAGACTGAACCAATCAGTTCCCAATCTGCGGGTTTGAGTTGTGGCTGTTTTATTAACTGATTTAATACACCCACAATTCCTGGTTCGTCAGCGGCGTATTTAGCTAAGATTAATTGTAACTTAGGCTGATTAGGATTATCTTTTAAGCGTTTGCGGATAATTTCCCAAGTGAGGGGATGGGAGGGAAATTGAGCGATCGCTTGATCAGACAATTTTGGTTGAGCGATCGCATATATAGCTTTAACTGCGGCTGCTTCTTTACCATATTCCTTTAACACCCTGCGGCGCAAATCGGAAGCTTGCTTATCTTCGCCCAAAATATCATGAGCCTGGGCTTGTTTAAGTAAAATATAAGGTGCTAATACAGGATAATCTTTTTCCAGTCCTGTCAATAAACTCAGGGCTTTTTTCCCTTGAGAAGTTTCTACGTAATCACAAGAGAGCAAATAACGGGCGCGTTCTCGATCTGGGGAACTACCTGTTTGAGCAATTTCCGTGAGTTTTGTTAATCTTTCTGGTACAGATTGAGACAATAGAGAAAATACAACTGACTTAACTTTGGTAGCCTCAGATAGTTTTTCCGGCTTACCCTGACTCAAGTTCAACCATTGACTCACGGTTTTGCCAACTTGGGGGGCTGACACCATTGCCCCGGCTAAAAAGGCACATAGTCCAGCGCCCGCAAGTAGATAAATTTGTGTTTTCTGTAGTTTTTTGAACATTGATACTCACTGATTGCCTAGTGTCTCACGGGGAAAGTTGGCGATTAATCTTCTGGCAACTTTATCATTAGGGTAACATCCCTGACCAATTTTTACGGCTATGATGCAGGACTTTCCGCCTATTTGGATAAATATAATCTCTCTTCGAGTTTGTGGCAATGGGTCGAAATGGCAAGCAGTTATTATGGCGTTAATATTTTATGTACACTACTATTGGTCAATTATCTGATTCCACTTGTTTAATTACCTCTAAAGGTAACTCTAATACCTCTGCAATTTGCTCATCATTTAAGCCAAAATACCGTAATTTATCAATTTTTTCTATCTGAGTTTTATTCTGATCTTTTTGCTTTAGTTTAGAATTACCAGCATGACTTTTATCTGGTTTAGTTTTAGGTTGTTTAGAACCAAGATTTATACAGCCAATTAAATTACTATTAATTTTACTATTATCACCCAAAGAAATATTCACATTTCCCTGTCGTTCTAGAACTGATTTAAGATTACTTTTATCAACTGGTTCATCAAAAATATCAGATAACATTTTTAAAAGTTCGTAACCTACATCCTTTGCATGACCCGCGCTACAACCACAATCTTCAGCAATATCAGCATACTTTTGATGCTTTAGTGTCCCCTCAATAACTCCACGCTGCAAGTCGTTGAGATGATTGCCTGTGTTGAGATAGACAGCCTCATCCACAAGTTGTAGTAGTTCGTTAACCTGCATGGCTAAAAATGTAACGCGACACAAGTAATGATAGCAGACTTTATCCGTATTTTTCAGACTTTTTCCGTCTGTTTGTAATTTTTTTTTGCGATCCGCTTTTTTCCGCTTTTCAGGTTTGGGTAAGTGGTGTAGGATAACCGAAAAGTAACACAAAAAATTAAGTATGCTTCAACCAGTTCTTGATCAATGCCACATTGTGCAGACAAAATTAGAAAATCTGCTTCAAAAAACTGTAGCTTTATCTAGTCAGGTTTACCAAGTTGGTTTTTTTGATTTTAATGCGTTTAATTTAGAATCAAAGGTTCGAGATATAGAATCACAAGTAAAAGCAATTGTACAGGAGAAAGAATCAGCTAAAAAAGCAGTTGAGACAACAAAAAATAGTTTACAGAAAATCAAAGTTACTCCAAAAGTATTGGAAGAGGTTAAATCAATTAACGAAATACTTGACCAGATTAACACCACGCCTACTGTGATTGACAGCTATTTAGAAGATATGTCGACATTCTTAGCATCAAATAATTTATTTGGTGCATTTATGAACTTGATTAGAGGAGTGCAATATGCACTTCAATCAATAACTATATCAACTATTGAGATTGCAAATCTAGTAGTTACTCCTGCTCTTGGAGAGACCTCTTCTTTCTTCTCTCGTCTTTTATCTGGAACCCGTCAAAAACTTCTGGGGGGGAGATAGAAACAATAATTAAAAATTCAGATTCTACTGATAATTATGGTGAAACACTTGCAGAGTAAAGTTCATGAAATATCACACCATTATTTCAGATCAAACCCTTGAAGGAGTTTTTAAGAAATGAGTATGGCAAATCCATTCCAAAAAAAGTTATTAGACTGGCAAGCTCAACTAAATGAATTGGAAACAGAAATCAATTTACTTAAAGATGTAACTACCTGGAATTTTCCATGTAAACTTATCAAAAAAGAAAATGTAGATGATTTGTATTCAAGAATAGATAGGATAGAAAGTCAGATCAGTAGTGCAATCAATACTTTCTCAGCTAGAAGTTCCGAAGACTCTGACTATGACATTTATCTCTCTAAAATGTCTGAAGCAATTCTAAGGGTCAATAATTTAAGATATAAGTTATTTAAAAAAGATCCTAAAAAGTATCTTGAAGAGTTTCAAACATCCAGACATGATCGACAGGTATAATTATCTAAAATCAAGTTTTGATTTGCGTGATAGTTTTGTAGGGTGTGTTAGCGATCGCGTAACGCACCTTCTTTGTATTGTTGCTAACCTACCCTATAGTTATAATTTCTCTCTCTGGTAGTATATTAGCTAAAAATATGACATAATTAAAAATATAACTAATCTAAAAAGGATTATCAATAATGACAGTAGTTAACTTACAAATTCCCTTTGAATCATTAATTGCGGCAATTTCGTCTCTCAATTTACAAGAAAAACATCAACTTTTAGAATTTCTAGAAGAACAACTTTTAGAAGATGAAGAAGATTTAATAGAACAAAATTCCCAAATTATTTCCGAAATTGCAGAAGCTCGTCAAGCTTATCAAAATGGGGACTATCAAACAATTCAAGAATATAAAAAATAAACTTAAATTATCAGATTTTAGTGATATAATTAGAGCAAATAATTCTCTTGATAATACTATGTCCGTCAACGTAATCAAAGAACATATTGAAATCACTCCTGGTATTTGTGGAGGAAAACCTCGCATTGCTGGACATCGGATTCGAGTTCAGGATATTGTGATTTGGCATGAACAAATGGGAATGTCTCCTGATGAAATTCTCTACCATTATCCTAGTATTACCTTGTCTGATGTCTATGCTGCTTTAGCATACTATCATGATCATCGGGAAGAAATTAGGCAACAAATATCAGAATCAGAGGCTTTAATCCAAGAAATTCAAGCACAAACTCCTTCGATTCTGCAACAAAAACTGAAAAAACGCAATGATAGAGAGAATTAAATTTCATTTAGATGAAAGTGTTAGTAATGCGATCGCGTTAGGTTTACATCGTCGAGGAATCAATGTTACTACAACGTCAGAAACCGGATTAATGGGTGTATCAGACAGAGAACAAATTGCTTTTGCGTTATCTGAAAATCGGATATTGATTACTCATGATGATGATTTTGTTATTCTTCATCGTAGCGGTATAACTCATGCAGGAATTACGTATTGTGATCAGAAACGCCGTTCAATTGGTGAAATTTTAAATACTTTAATTCTGATTTGGGAAACACTTGAACCAGGAGATATGAAAAATCAACTTGAATTTTTGTGAAAATTAAATTGCTTTTGATTCCAACACAGTCAACCACTATTCAAATAATTGAGTTAGGCATTCATCGCGGGTAAAATTAAAATGGTTATCAATATCACGTAAAATGGCACTAAGAGGTTGTTTGAAAAGTATTATATGAAACCCATAATCTCCAAAAACCTAACCCCCCTTCCCCCCTTCCCTACAAGGGAATGGGGTTTTTAAAGCCTCTCCCCTACCAGGGGAGAGGTTTGGAGAGGGGTCTGTTTCCACATTAAAAACTTTTAAAACATCCTCTAAGAGTCCCAATTTTAATTGGACTATGATTAGGAATAGTAATGTGATGTTTACCATTTTCTTGAGTTGTCAATCGAATATGACTACCTGTTTGGTGATCAATAACATATCCTAATTTACTTAAAGCTTTAACCAGTGCATCCCCTGATAAGTCTCTGGGTAACTTCATGAAGCAATTACCTCATCACGAACAATATGTAGACGAATCAATTGAGGACGATTTGGCTCATCAGGATAATGACAATGAACGGCATCTTTAATCAATTCTCGCAGTTCTGGAAGACTATCAGCTTGGGTAAATATTGATTGATTAACTGCTTTAGCAATATAACCACCTTCCTGATCTTCTTCCACCAAAAAAATAATTTCTTCTATGTTCATACACCGTAACCCACCATTTACTATTAATACCAAATTTTTACTAATACAATTCTAAACAATCCAGATTGGGATTATCAAGCAATTTTTGAATTGCTTCCACCCCAGAACGCAGTAGAGATTCAACTACTTGTGTTGGTGCATTTCCACAGCGTAACCATATAACTTTAGGTGGAGAACTATACAAACGGCTTCTCTCTGCAAAATCTACATCTTGAGTAACGATACAAAAATCATTGATCTTAGCAAATTCCCAAATTTCAGTATCAGTTTTTTCTGCTAAATCATGAAGCTGAACATGACTAGAATCAGAAAAAATATCTGCTAATCGAGTTATTAATTTACGACTCAAATTTTGGTCAAAAAGCAATTTAAAACCGCACCTACCGTAGCAACTAAACGATGTTCACGGTCAGCAGCAAATTCTAGACAAGCTCTAATATCGTCTTCTGTTAATTCGGGAAAATCCTCTAATATCTCTGCATAAGACATACCAGATGCTAACCAACCTAAAATATCATAAACTGTGATTCTCATCCGGCGAATACAAGGTTTACCACCCCGCTTATCTGGCTCAATGGTAATAATATCTTGATAGCTCATATTATTTAATCTCTCTAACTTTATAGTATTTTAACATCTTTTGCTTCAGGTTTAAGATATGGTTGGCTAGGCTGTGGCAATCTTCGATTTTGCAACAAAAATTGAAAAAATTATCTTATCCTGGCAAATCTAATCTGAGTTTCAGTGACTACTACAAAACTATCTGCTAACTGTTCCTTATACTGCTCTAATACCTGTTGTAAAATATAGATTTTATTGGCAGAACGTTCATTTTCCAAACGCAGAAGAATCACACCTCGATGAGGGTATTTATCCCGATAAACTTTCTCGCCAAAATCTTTGTCGCTAGTAATCAAAATCCAATTTTCATCAAAGGCCTTTTGAATAATTGTGTCATCATCTATTCCCCGTGCTTGTTCATAAACTGAGAAAACTTCATGACCTTTTTCAAGTAACCAGCGAGCGACAGTCACACCTGTATTTTCATCTACTAAAAATCGCATCTAGGCAATCTCCGCAATCAAAGGCATGAAACTGGTACTTTCTAGAGAGCGAGATGCAAATAATAAACAAGCTCGAATATCTGCTTCTACTAAACCTTCATATTCTTCCAAAATTTCTATGACTGTTGCACCGTGTGCAAGGAGATTAAGAATATACTCGACGGTTAAGCGTGTACCCTTAATTGTCGGCTTTCCAGCCATTACTTTGGGATTTGTAGTAATACGATTCAGTATTTCTCGTTCTATCATATATTCTCAAGTGGTAAGTAATAGTTTTTGCCGTTGGTTTGAACATCAGTAAGTAGGTGGGCGGAGGAAAATCAAAATATATTTCGTTTTGTGAAATGGCTAAAACTCAACTACAATAACGCATTGAGGTAAATTTACATATCGTTACACATTTTGGTTATTTCACGTCCACCTACTTAAAACCTAACAAAGCCTCTCAAAACATGACATTCAACAATCTAACTCATTAATTATATCACTCAAACACATAATTTTGGATTTAAATTAATTAGTAATACCTAATTTAGACAATACAGTATTTTCGTATTTTAAATCACAATTTAAACAAAAGTTAATAATCAATCCTTTCACCCCTCAATCACCCGCACATAAATAGCCCGTGCTATTTCCCGATCTATAGTCATAGATAAACCACCACATTTAATCACAAAAGTCGGAAATTGCTGTTCTACAGTAATGGTATTCCCTGTTTTAATGCCCATTAATATCAGCTTTTTTCTAATTATCTCATCTTGACTTTGACAAACAGTAACTATCCCACAATCGCCTGCTTTCATCAATTCTAAAGAACAACCCATAATAGTAAAAGGGGTAAACATTGGATTATAAAAATAAACGGTGAAAATTGAAATGATGAAAGATGATAAACATCCTCCATCATTGTGAAATTGAAAGAGTTCAGTAATGCTAAACCCTGACAGATATTGTATTAAGCAAGATAAGGTTCTTGGTGAGTCTTGATTGTAGAGTTAGACCGAGGATAGGTAACACATAATAGAGCGAATCCTTTGCCTATTTGCTCATCATCTAGGAAGGATTGATCGTCTTGATTGATTTCACCTTCAACAACCTTACCTACACAGCTAGAACAAGCACCGGAGTGACAGGAGAAAGGTAATTCAATCCCAGCTTCGTCTGCTGCATCTAGAATTGTGGTGTCTTCGTCACATTCAATTGTGGTGTCGAAGTCTTCTTTTTTGCTGATCAATCTTACTTGGTAGGTCGCCATTTTTTAATTCTCCTCAAACGTGAATGAAGTGAGTTTTTGAGTTAGTTAAGTTTCCCGGGCTGAGTTCAAAATTCAAAATGAAAGGCTTATTTTTTGAACTTTGAACTATTGGCCGCAAGGTACACCAGTGGGAGTACCATCATCTGTTTTAAAAGACTTGCCACAACCGCAGGTATCAGTTGCATTGGGATTGGAAAACTTGAAGCCGCTGTCCATTACTCCCTCAACAAAATCAACTACCACACCTGCTAATAAAGGCGCACTTTTAGCATCAACGTAAATCAACACATTTCCTTGTTGAGATACGACATCATCAGGTTGGGGCTTACTGGTAATTTCGATGCCATACTCGTAGCCGCTGCAACCACCATCTTTAACCGAGATGCGGACACCCTTTTTAGCGTCTTCGGTTGCAGAACCTTTTAAAAATGCCCGCAGACGAAATTCAGCCTTTTCTGTTAAAGTAACAGTCATTTTGTTTCCTATTCTGTAGCGAATATTCTGATTTGGAATGTGGATTTGAAAAAAGAGGTACTTTATACCCTTGCAGTTTGAGATTGGGAGTATCTCCAAGGGGCAGTATTACCACAGACTGGACAATTGCGATCGCGGTGAGAACGGCGTTTAGCAAATTCCATTCGGTTCAAATCAATGGTCAGCAACTCTGACAACAGCGGTTGACTAAAACCAGTAATCAGCTTCACAGCTTCCAAAGCCGTCAAACAAGCCAAAGTCCCAGAAACCGCCCCCAGCACAGAAAAACCGCGCCGATCCCAATCAGGCTTTTCTGGAAACAGGCAGGATAAACAAGGTGTGACACCAGGAATAATCGTGGTGAGATACGCCTCCATTCCATCCATAGCCGCCTCTACCATGGGCTTACGCCAGCGCACACAGGCTGCATTTAACAAATTGCGTTCAGTGAAATTATGAGCGCAATCCAAAGCCATATCCGCCGACTGCACCAACTCATCCACATTTTCGGCGGTAATGTAATCGTGAACTACATCCACTTGGACATCGGGATTGATGGCTTTAAGTGTTTCTTGGGCTTTAAATACTCTAGGTTTACCCACCCAGTCGTCAGTCATCAAAACCTGACGATTCATATCATCCAGCCGCAAATCTCCACCCCGGACTAGGATTAGCCGCCCAACACCCGCTACTGCTAGGTAAAGCGCCGCCGTACCACCTAATCCACCCACACCCGACACCAAAACAGTCGCTGACTTCAGGCGTTTTTGAGCCACTTCGCCAAAATTAGGAAGCATCATTTGGCGACTATAGCGTTCTAATTCGGTAGGCGTTAGGTTGATCACTTTTTAACTCCTAATCTGAGGTGATTTCTGTCAGGGTGACAACATTTTTTCGCTTATCATTAAACACCTTGAACAGCTTTTGTTCATGGGGTGTAGATTCTATAAACACCTGATAAGCTTGTTGCAAGGCTGTGCAATATTTCTCTAATCTTTCTTCGTCACTTATCTGAGGATAAGTATCATCAATTTGACTCATGAACTGAGAAAACTTTTTCAAAATATGTAAACGATTAACATTTACAAATTTTTGGTCGTAGGGCAGATTAAAGAAGATGAAAAATTCTTCTGCATCTACTAACTTCTTGAATTCATCAATATTGGTACTCATTTAGAATTCTCCATTTTTTTGAGTTGTTGCTTGAGTCCATCTAACTGACAGTAGATTTCGTAAGTTTCCGCAGCAACATCCATTAGTTTGTGGTAGTCTGTGGGCAAACCTTCCGCTAAATCATGCAGATCCATTTTCATTTGACCTGCTTTGCTATTTAGCTTTTTGATCTTGGTGGTGATTTCCTCAATTGTCATATTTTTTGTCCTTTGTCAGTTGTCCTTTGTCAGTTGTCAGTTGTCAGTTGTAATTTGCTATAGAAGAGAACAAATTTGAAAGTTTCCTCTAACCACTAACCACTGACCACTGTACGGGCGAAGCATTTGGAGAAATATTTTTGGCAATGACCGATAATTTATCTTCCAAATGCTTCGCCCCTACTGACAACTGACTAATTAAAGATTGCCAACTTCGGGGAAACGCTTGGCTAAATCAATGCCTTTTTCCACAAACTTTGTGCCTTCTTCGTCTAATTTATCGAAGGAATCAAAACCAAAACGATGGGCATCACGTAAGGTTTTTACAGTTAATAATAAGCGTCCAGAAAATATTAAAGCCCAGCCAAAACCCTCATGTCCTAATTCCACAACCACATTAGAAATGAGTCCGGTTTCCTTTTCAATACTGGATGCTATCGCTCGAAAAAAAGCATTTATTCGGGAAAGAGTTGCGGGATCAATTTCACCTTCTACGGAAATTTCCCGTTTCTTTTGTTTAGTAACAATATAGGGTTTGAGGATTAATTCATCAGTCCAACTCCGGTAAAAACCATAACTATCTTGCGCCCGGATTTGTTGAACTAATGATTTATGGAAAGGAGTTAAAACTACCTCTGAATTGTTACCAGTTCCATTCACATCATTTATGCTCATAATGTTGCTTCGTTTTCAAGTTCTTCAGCAAAACTAAGTTTTTTCTGTCCTAAAGCTTTCCGTAACCAAGGTGGAGGATTACCCTTGAGAGTTTTGACTAATTTGTTGAGAATATCTTCAATTTTTTCCTCTTCAGATTTAGCCTTAACTGGGGTTACACTCTTTTTAATTAAACGAGCGGCTGCACTACCACCAATAGCGACAACATAAACAATTGTGCAATCATTCAGTGCTTGTAGTTTGGGGGTAATTTTATCTTCATTACCATCTTCCTTCAAATCACCTTCAAACTTGAGAGTTTCAACGAATTCATATCCGTTATCGGAAATTTCATAAACATCAATTTCCTTAGCCCAACCAAAGTGAGCATTAACATGAATTCGGTCAGTTGTCGTAAAAGCAATTTTCACTTTCATTTGTCCTTTGTTGGTTGT
>NZ_VIKZ01000003.1:49261-132400 GCF_009711985.1 Dolichospermum sp. UHCC 0260
CCGTACAGTTGTCAGTTATTATTTGTTGATTACTGATGACCATTGGTGCATCATTGATGATTCTTCTTGTTCTATGAATAGGTTTCCCATGCCAAAAAGAAGTTCGATAGCACCGCGATAGCCTACTTTGGTAAATAGCCCGTTTCCTAATCGGTCATAGATAGGAATACCTAAACGATAGAGCGGAATTGAAAGGCGTTTAGAGATGGTATTTACATGAGAATTACCAATCAATAAATCAGAACCTTGCGCCAAGTTTTCAAAATCCTCTAAATCACCAATGGTGACATTATTGATAGGAAGTAGTTCAAGTAATGGGGAACGAGTTGTGGTGACAGCATTGTGAATTTCCGCCCCCATTGATTGCAAAAATCCCACCATTGTCCACAACAAATCTGGTTCTAAAGCTAAAGATACTCGTTTGGAACTAAAATAAAAGTGAGTATCTAACATTGCATCTTGCAATTGACGACGTTGACGGCGATATTTTTCAGGAACGGGATTTCCACTTAATAAAGATAACTTTTGCATAAATTGATCTACAGGTTCTAATCCTGTTAGATCTCTGAATACTTGATAGTTAGTTCCAAACCGTTCCTCTAAAATTTTCGCCGCCCCCAACATACTTTCACCTAATGCTAAGGTAAAAGCCGAACTACCTAAAGAACGTAATTCTTTTAAAGTTGTGCCACTAGCAGTTATAGGAGTATAACCATCTTCTAAATGTCCATCTAAAGAAGCTCCCAAATCAGGAACAAATATTGGTTCTAGACCAAAAGCTGTGGCCATTTCTCGAACTTCTTGGACATCTCCAGGAGTGAGCGCAGCACCAGCTAAAATGGTGATTTGTTCCGGTTTAATTCCCCCGGCTTTGGGAATTTCTTTAACTATACTTTCAACTGCAACTGCAAAACCGTCTTGTAATGCACCTTTAAAATCAGGAGTGGGAGCAAAAATAATGGCTAAATGATTAAGTTCAGGGTGACGTTCTCGAATATCCTTCAAGAACATTTCAATATCATCACCTCTAGTTTCTGTTAACCCCGTAGTACACAAACCAATAATTTCCGGTTGTACCTTTTCCACCAAAGTGAGAATAGCTTGTTCCACATTTTCCTCACCACCCAAAATCGTAGTAACTTCCGTCATTGCAGTAGTAGCAAGAGGAATTGCTTCCCGAAAATGTCGAACCAAAACCACTTTTGCAAACGCCGTACAACCCTGAGAACCATGAAATAAAGGCATAGTCCCCTTCAACCCCAAAAAAGCCAAAGAAGCGCCTAAAGCCTGACTTTGTTTGAGGGGGTTTACAGTCAGAGACTTTTCTGAAACAATTGCGATCGCCATAATAACTATAATCTCAAAATAATTTGTCAGAAGTCGTAGGGGCGAAGCATTCGAGCGATAAATTAGCGGTTTTTCTCGAAAATTATGTTCCGAATGCTTCGCCCTTACCATCCCAAGCATTCGGGCGATAAATTAGCGGTTTTTCTCGAAAATTATGTTCCGAATGCTTCGCCCTTACCATCACCTGTCAGCTAATTTACTCCCAAGGTGCTGGCTTCCGAATTTGCTCCCAAACGGGGCTATATAAAGCCTCAGTCAACTCCCGCGCCATTTCCACCATGCCCACATAACCGGCATAAGGATGATGACGTTCTTGGTTAATATCTAAAAAGGGAACTCTCGCTTTTAGAGCAGTATATTGATTTCTACCGCCAGCAATAAGCATATCTGCGTTAGTTTCTTCAATTAATTTCAGGAGTTCTGTAGCGTTCCCCTTCTCCAACATAATGCCATCATTACCCAACAAATTTTTGATTTTCGCTTTATCTTCTTCTGTACTTTTGCGGGTACTTGTGGCCACAACTTCAATTCCCAAATCCTTCGCAGCAGAAATAATTGACCAACTTTTCACACCACCAGTATAGAGAACAACGCGCTTTCCTTTCAACTTGGCTCGATAGGGAGCAAGAGCAATATCCAAAGCCGCAGTTTCTTCAGCAATGAGTTTTTCTGTGCGTTCCTGCAAATTAGCATCACCTAATTTAGCAGCTACAGTTCGCAGACAACGGTTAATATCTTTAATTCCATAAAATGACTCTTCAATGTAGGGAATTCCGTAACGTTCCTGCATTTTTCGCGCCATATTTAATAACGCCCGTGAGCAGATCATCACATTTAATTTAGCCCGGTGAGCATAACGCACTTCTTCATAACGAGCATCACCAGTAATTTTCGATAAAACCCGAATTCCTAACTTTTCAAATAAAGGTAAAACCCCCCACATTTCCCCAGCAATATTATATTCACCTATTAAATTAATATCATAAGGGGTAGTATATTCAGGTTCAGCAGTTCCCACTACATATTCTAGTAGAGATTCACCACCAAAGCGATTACCTAAATTTTTACTCCCAATAAATCCGGGAGCAATCACAGGAATTACCGGAGTACCAATTTTTTCGGCTGCTACCTTACAAACTGCATCAATATCATCACCAATTAAGGCTGTAACGCAGGTGGCGTAAACAAAAACTGCCGCAGGTTTGTAATTTTCATTAACTTCTAAAATCGCCTGATAAAGCTTTTTCTCACCACCGAAAATTACATCATTTTCACCCACATCGGTAGTAAAACCTGTTTTATAAAGCATTGGTCCAGAAGACAGACTACCACGACTTCCCCAGGAATTGCCAGCGCAAGCGATCGGACCATGTACCAAGTGAGCAGCATCGGTAATAGGAACTAAAGCAATCATCGCCCCATCAAAGGCACAACCACCTTGAGCCGCACCTGGTTGAGCCTGTTGGGTACAAGATTTATTTTTCTTTTCTCCCTGTTTCTGTTGATTATGTTCGCATCCTGATTCACTCAGAAGTTCGTTAATTTTGCTTTGGGTGACTTTCATTTTTATTCTTGTGCTAGATGGAGTTTACAACCATGACAAATCTTGCTTAAAGTTAATCATCAAGATGATGACTTCGAGAAAAATATTGCAAATTAATAAAAATTATTTGTGGAACTATTTACAGCATTATCTATTTCTGGGTTTGTGTCTCTACAGAAAAGATCATAGAAACTTGCTGTAATAGAGAATAAGTGAGAAATATCTCACAAATAATTTAGGATTACCACAGGATATATTAAATATAATAATTCTAATTCCCCGAAAATAACCAAGTTTTTATACTTAGTTTGGATTGATTTATAGATTTTCTGCAAAATCTGATTAACTTAATATTTACACAGATAAACTTTCAAAAAAGATATGTATTTATCTGTATTTTCTAGGGGTGGGATTTTCATAACATTTGGTTTTGCAAGAGAAAAGAGAAAAAATTAATTCATCTGCGTTTATCTGCGTTTATCTGCGTTTAATTATTAAGAACTGGAGATAGGGGATAGGATGTTAGGTAAATTGCCTATATCCCAATCCCCTTTGTCTATTTTTAAGGATGGGGAAACCCCACCCTACAGACATTCTTAACGAATTAAGTCGTAGGAAATGTCGGTCTTACCAGCAACATTGGTGCTGCGGTCAATTTCTTCAAATACTGTGTTAACGATCCAGTTCAACAAGTTGATGATACCTTTGTAACCAACAGTTGCATAACGGTGGTAGTGGTGACGGTCCATGATAGGATAACCGATTCTTACCAAAGGTACACCACAATCGCGCCACAGGTACTTACCGTAGGAGTTACCAATCAATAGGTCTACGGGTTCGGTGAATAACAAGGAGCGTAAGTGCCACAAGTCTTTACCACCCCAGATTTTAGCGGACTTACCGAAGGCGCTAGAATCTAACAATGCTTGCAATTCTTTCTCGAATACTTCATTGGTGTTGTGAACCAAGATGTGTACTGGTTCAGCACCCATTTCCAACATGAAACCAACTACGCTGTAAACTAAGTCAGGATCACCGTAGATAGCGAAACGCTTACCATGTAACCAAGCATGGGAGTCGGTCATTGCGTCAACTGCACGACCACGTTCGATTTCTAACTCTTCAGGAATAGCCTTACCAGTCATTTCGCTGAGTTTCATCAAGAACTCGTCAGTTCCCTTGATACCCCAAGGACGAGCAACACTAACGTCTTGATTCCATTCCTTAGCAATGTATTCGCGGGTCTTGGTGGTAGAGTAAGCTTGAAGAGCAATAGTAGCCTTAGCGTTGATGGAATCTGCTGCATCTTCCAACTTAGTACCACCTGGATACATATTGTATTCACCATCACAAGGTGAATCAACATAATCACTGTTGTCAGATAACAAGGTGTAGTCAATACCCATTAAAGAAGCAATCCGCTTAATTTCGCGGTTGTTTTCTACGTAGGTATCAAAACCAGGGATAAAGTTGATTTTACCGTTGCTCTTGGCTGTCTTTTTACCTACGGTTAAGGTAGAAAGAATTCCCTTCATCATGTTGTCGTAACCAGTGATGTGAGAACCAACGAAGCTAGGTGTGTGAGCAAAAGGTACGGGGAAATCTTGAGGAACTGAACCAGCTTCTTTAGCATTACCGATAAATGACTGTAAGTCATCACCGATAACTTCTGCCATACAGGTGGTGCAAACAGCGATCATTTTTGGCTTGTACAAGCTGTAGGAGTTAGCCAAACCATCAATCATGTTTTGTAAACCACCGAACACAGCAGCGTCTTCTGTCATGGAAGAAGAAACACCAGCAAATGGTTCTTTGTAGTGACGGGTTAAGTGGGTACGGAAGTAAGCTACACAACCTTGAGAACCTTGAACAAAGGGAAGAGTACCTTCAAAACCCACAGCCGCAAACATAGCACCTAAAGGTTGACAACCCTTAGCTGGGTTAACGGTTAAAGCTGTCCGTTCAAAGTTCTTTTCCCGGTATTCCCAGCTTTTTGTCCATTCGGAAACTCGTTGTACTTCTTCAGGGGTGTGACCGTTTTCAAACTGTTTTTTGTTTTCAAACAGTTCTTGGTATTCTGGTTGGTGGAATAACTCAACGTGGTCCTGAATCTTATTGGGATCTTGAGGCATTTCTATATCTCCAAGCTTGCTGTGTATTATGTTTGCGTTCGGTGGAGAGTCGGGAATGGGCCTCAAAATTCAGAATGCAAAATCCAGAACAATGAAATTTTTAATTTTGAATCTTGACTTCCCAACTCTCCTGGGGTAAAACCCCAGACTATCTTTTGTCCCCTAGACGGCAGCCTTAGCTTTAGCCTTAGCTTGAGCTTTCTTGTTCCAGGGAGCGCCGATTAATCCCCAGGTTGGGCTGTTCAGAGCTAAATCCATGTCACGAGCGAAGATTGCGAATCCGTCGTAACCGTGATAAGGTCCGGAGTATTTATATTGCTGGTTTAATAGCTTTTAACTTCGCTATGTTTGCAGTGAGCAATGTCAGGGATAAACTATGTTTGCAGTTAACTCATTTATTTTTAGTCTAAATATAGTCTGAAAGATTCAGAGTTAAGTTTCGCGCAAAGGCGCGGAGGAGCAAAGGCGCAAAGGATGAAAGAAGAGATGTTATGGGAATTGGAGCGTGTAAATCTGCGGTTAAAGTCTGCGAAGGCTAGGGTAACAATTCGGGAATCCAATGGATGTCTGCAATTACGGGCAACTTTACCTATTAAACCGGGAGATGAGGATATCAGGGGAACGGGGAAAAAGCAATATAATCTCAGTTTGAATATTCCGGCAAATTTACTAGGTTTGAAAACTGCGGAAGAAGAAGCTTATGAGTTAGGTAAGTTAATTGCTAGAAAAAGTTTTGTTTGGAATGATAAATATTTAGGAAATGAAGGAATTAAAAAGGATTTACGAACTATTGGTGAGTTATTGGCAAGGTTTGAGGAGGAATATTTTAAGACCCATAAACGCACAACTAAAAGTGAACATACTTTCTTTTATTATTTTTCTCGAATTAAGCGTTATACAAATGCTGATGATTTGGCAATTGGGGAAGTTTTGATTAATGCGATTGATAAGATAGATAAGGAATGGGCTAAATATAATGCTGTGAGGGCTATTTCTGTTTTTTGTCAACTTTTTAAAATTGAAATTAATTTAACTAATTATTCCAAAGTCCCTGAAAGTAATTCTCGCAATGTTCCTACTGATAAGGATATAGTTACTGGATTTTATAAGTTTGATGAATATTTGCATAATCGAGGTAAGCAAGTTAATCAAGATGTTAAAGATAGTTGGAAATTATGGCGTTGGACTTATGGAATGTTGGCGGTTTTTGGTTTACGTCCCCGTGAGCTTTTTGTTAATCCTCATATTGATTGGTGGTTAAGTGATGAGAATATAGATTTAACTTGGAAGGTTGATAAAGATTGTAAAACAGGTGAAAGAGAAGCTTTACCTTTATATAAGGAATGGATAGATGAATTTGATTTAAGGAATCCTAAATATTTAGAAATGTTGGCGATCGCAATTAGTAAAAAAGACCAAAATAATCATGCAGAAATCACGGCTTTAATCCAAAGGGTAAGTTGGTGGTTTAGAAAAATTGGTTTAGATTTTAAACCCTATGATTTACGTCATGGTTGGGCAATTCGAGCGCATATTTTGGGAGTTCCTATTAAGGCTGCGGCGGATAATTTGGGTCATAGTGTGCAGATTCACACGAAAACTTATCAACGTTGGTTTTCTTTGGATATGCGGAAGTTGGCAATTAATCAGGCTTTGAGTAAACGGAATGAGGTGGAGTTGATTAAGGATAAAAATACGGAGTTGAAAATGGAGAATGAAAGATTGAAGATTGAGGTAGAGAAGTTGAGGATGGAAATGGTTTATAAACGCAGTTAAGTTTGGTTAATCAAGAATATTATTTTTGTGATGTGTTGTATAATTAGTTATTTATTGGCTGAATTTGCTGATTTACCACTAGATCATCAAGCAGCAAAAATTACTGGACAAATTCACGCTCGTCTTGATTCTTTGGGTACTCCCATTGGACCTAATGATTTTTTAATTGCGGCGATCTCGTTGGCCTAATGATTTGTTAATTGCGGCGATCTCGTTGGCAAATGATCTCACACTTGTTACTCACGATACCAGTTAATTTAGCCGTATTGACGGTTTGAAATATGAAGATTGGGAATAAATAAGTTAATATTGGGTTTCGTTTCTTAACCCAACCTACCAGCTAATTACATACTAAATGATTATTGTTTCCAATATTTCTCCTATCAACTACCTCATTTTTCTGATGCGTGGTATAATTAATTGATTATTTGGCAAACAATAGAGAAACAAAAATGACTGAAAATCATGGCAATCAAGGTAATCTTGCTGAAGACGCTGAGAGATTAAGGTTTTTCGGATATTCTTTTTCAGCAATATCTTTCTTAGTATTTGTATATATACTTTTCTTTCCAGTTGAAAAAGAACTAAAACAACAAGCTATTTATTGGTTTGGATCTTCTTTTGTGGCGGCAATTATTCCAAGTATTAAGCAATTTAAGATCAAAGATATAGAGGTTCAGCTACAGGAAATGTCAGGAAAAATAGAGGAGAATAAAAATCTTATAGATAAAACAACTAAGGAATTAAAAGAAGATTTATTTGTGGGATTAGAATTAGTAAGAGATCGTGAAGAATCTTTATCAGAAGAATACAAAGCGAAAAGAGATTTACAATACCAAAAATATTTAGAATGGCTTAAAAAAGCTACTCCAGAAGAAAGATTAAAAAACCAAAAAAAATATACACGCTCTCATTTAAATGATATAGATATGGATGTGTCTCATTTGAAGGAAATGCTCCAAAATATCGGATTGTATCAAGGTGTAATAGATGAAAAGTTTGATGAGCAATTGGCACAATCAATTAGTGCTTTTCAAGAAAAATATGAAGTAACACCTATTGATGGGACTGCTGGACCAAAAACTTTAAGTAAGCTTAGTGAGGTTTATAGGATAAATAAGGATGAGACTAGTAAGATATAGGTGTAGCACGTATTGCACTCTTCCAAATCCCCAAGAGCGATCGCACAATCATGAAACTTGTGGAAAAATAGAAATATAAAATTCCCTCTACTATGACAATTATGAACGCCATAGAACTATTTCCCACCCTGCGAAATCTAAATCGTGCCGACAAACTAAAAGTAATGCAGTTTCTAGTTTCCGAATTATCTAGGGATGAAGAACCATCATTAGAACAGGGAGCAACCTATTCTATTTTATCACCGCTTAATTCCCATGCCGCCGCACATCAACTTGCCCAACTACTAGAAGCCGACGAACAAAAGTAAAATGACTAAAACTCAAAGATTTTCCTTTACAGAGGGATATGATACCTTTGGTGTTCCTGATGCTCTACCAAAGTTACCATTAACACTTACTTATCGTAACTCATCAGTAGACGTTTCCGGTTTATTGGATACTGGCGCAAGTGTTAACGTTCTTCCATACAGTGTAGGTATCCAGCTAGGTGCAATTTGGGAGGAACAAACTACTTCTGTGATATTGGCTGGCAATTTAGCACCAGTAGAGGCAAGAGGTTTACTGGTATCTGCCCAGATTGGATCATTTGAGCCTGTTCGCTTAGTTTTTGCGTGGTGCTTATCTGATGATGTACCTTTATTATTAGGGCGTATGAACTTCTTTTTAGAGTTTGATGTGTGTTTTTACCGTGCAGATTTGGCTTTTGAGGTACATTCAAGAAAAGAATAATGCAAACCTTAAACATCAATCAAACTATCACTGCTTGGTCATCCATTGCTGAAAATGTTTTTGTCCCTCACACAGAAGCAGAATATGAATACTTGGTTAATATACTTGATACTCTCATTGATCAAGTTGGTGAAGATGAAACCCATCCTCTTGCATCGCTTATGGAAGTTATTGGTGCATTAATTGAAAACTATGAAAATGAACATATTCCTGAGTTATTGTGATCTATAAAAATATGCTAGAAAAACTAATTCTTCATAATTTCAAAAGCCATAAATCTACAGAACTCAATTTCGATAGTTCCCGATTACATGGACTCGTTTAGAGGAAGGGACAGAATTTTCTTGCTGGAGAGACATTATCAAAATCATTGATGATGCAAAATCACAAATAAAATATAAACCTTCCAGATTTATAGGTCATAGCAAGGGTGTGCCTTTAAAAGCTGATGGTGCAGCATCTATTAAAGTTCTTAATTTGGTACGTTTTCTGCAAAGAATACGACAGATTAAAGCTGTTATTTTTATCCGTGATTTAGATAATCAACCGGAACGTAAAGAAGGAATTGAACAAGCACGTTCAGAACATATTAATAAAACGCCGAAATTAGAAATTGTCATTGGTGCTGCTGATCCAAAACGTGAAGCATGGGTTTTAAATGGCTTTATTCCATCTAATCAACAAGAGAAACAAATTCTAGAAGAAATTAAAAATAAATTGAGTTTTGATCCTTCCATAGAGTCTCACAGATTACGTGCTACTTCAGAGAAAGAACCTGAACGAATCAGAAATGTAAAAGTAGTAGTTGAACAACTTACAGGAAACGATATGGAACGGGAAAAGCTATGTTGGGAAAAGACAAAATTAAAACATCTACGAGAAAGAGGATTTGATACAGGTTTGACAGATTATATTCAAGAAGTTGAGAAACGATTAGCTGCAATTATTGTGTCTGATTAAGAACTATTTTTTGTCAGTTGCTATAATCAAAACAAACTTGAAAAAATCATGATATGATAGCCATTCCCCAACAACCAGCAAAAATGACCATTGAGGAATATCTCCCATGGGAACTTGACCAGGATATTCGCTATGAATACATCAACGGCGAAGTTTTTGCCATGACAGGTGGTACAATTCCCCACAATGATATTACTCTCAATCTTTACAATATTTTACATCCCCATCTTCGTGCTAGAGGTGATCGAATAAATATATTAGATGTAAAAGTCCAAGTTAGTCCTAACAGCCTATACTTCTATCCTGATCTTATCGTTAGTTGTCACCCTGACGACCTCAACGCCCGCAAATTTATTCAAAATCCTAAATTAATTGTGGAAGTTCTTTCTCCTGGTACAAGAAGTAAAGATAGAGGGGAAAAATTCAGATATTATCTAACAATACCCAGTTTACAAGAATACATCTTGATTGATTCTGAAAAAATCTCTGTTGAACGTTATTGTCGAGGAGAAGGAAGAATGTGGCTTTATTATCCTTACACTACTGGAGACATCATCACTTTATCAAGTATCGAATTTGAATTTCCGATTGAAATGCTATATGATGGTGTTGAATTGGAAATAGAAACATAAAATAATATTTCCCAAGTAAATCTGATTAATGCCAGCTAAAATTTAATACCTTATTAAAATTATGACAAAGCGTAAAAAAAGCAATCTTCAATGGATTAAAGAAACCCTCGAATTAAAACCGGATCATCACTGGGAAGGACCTGATGATTATAAGATTTTTGTAGCCGGGAGGGGTGCGGTTCGCTTTAATGTTCCCCAGAATTGGGTGTTTGAACCACAAGAAAAATCTTTCAAGTTCATGGATAACAAAACACCTGATGATGATTGTTGTTTAGAGGTATCTTACAATCATTTACCAGCTAATGATTGGACTCTATTTCCTCTCAAATCTACTTTAAAAAAAATCATGGAAAATGATAGCCGTGATGTGATTGAAAGAGGAGAAGTGATTACCGTTAAGCGACAAACTGCCCGAATTATGTGGTGTGAAATTAAATTTATTGATACTCAAGCAGAACCCAGGGAAGCTTTTTCTCGGACTTGCGTGGGTTTAGGTTCTAATATTCAATGTTTGATTACCTTTGATTATTGGGCAGATCAAGCGGAACAATTAATACCTGTTTGGGATGAAGTTATGCGGAGTTTGACATTAGGATTATATATCAGAGATCCGAGAACTGGTTTAGCTTTCCCAGATTAAAATGCTGAAAAAACAACCTCAGCTTGATACGAGTGGAGGTTGTTGATTTGACAGTAGGTAATGCGGATTTGGGTTAATTGCGGATTTTGGTGAACATTATTTTCAATATTTTAGGTAAACTAGAAGCGACAAACCAACCCACTACAAAGATTAGTAATTCAATATTCATGGCAAATCCCACCGCAACTCTAGAAACTTCCCTTGGTACGATTACTCTTGAGCTATTCACCGATGTTATGCCCATAACGGCGGGAAATTTCATCAAATTGGCTAAAAGTGGGTTTTATGATGGTCTGCATTTCCACCGTGTAATTAAAAACTTCATGGTGCAGTTTGGTTGTCCTCACAGTAAAGATCCTAGCTCTCCTCGTGCAGGAACTGGTAATGGTCCTGATGGGTGTATTCAAGATGAGCATCCTGAAGACGGGAAACTTTCTAACGAACCAGGAACTCTATCTATGGCTAATACGGGAAGACCTAATAGTGGCAGTTGCCAGTTTTTCATCAACACTGTCCACAATCACTATCTGGATTGGTTTACACCTGGTCAATCTAAGCATCCTGTTTTCGGTCGAGTTACTGAAGGGATGGATGTATTAAAAGCCATTGAAACTACTCCCACAGGATCAGGCGATCGCCCCAAAACACCTGTTAAAATGATCAAAGTGACTATCAACGAATAAACTCAAGGATTAGTGCGGAGGTTTCTCCGCACACCGCTATCTTCAGGCAAAATCCCCTGTTTCCCATGCAAGAACTCCACAGAAAAACTAATCCGATCAAACAAACTAACTTTGAGTTTCTTCTTCAGTAAAAATAGGAGGCCATAATTCAGAAACGGCTAATTCCCAACCGGGAAAAAGTTCTGGTAAAGTTAAAATATCGCCATTATTTAAAATAGTTGGTTCACCTTGATGACGATAAACTGTAACAGTTTCCTCATCAGGATCAATTAAAATTCCCATCACAGCACCTAATTTGATCAAGTTGAGAATTTTAGTAACTAAAGGTTTAATTCTATCACTTTGAGATTTAATTTCTACTACTAAATCTGGCACAAGTTCGCCAAAATAACGGGGACTTTGACGCAGACGTGCAGCCCGCACAAAAGAAACATCTGGTGCGGTGAGGTTGCTATCAGGTAAAATAAAACCACCAGCAGAATCAAATACTCTTCCTAAACGACGAGGATAAACCCAATTAGCTAATAGCCGACTAAAAAGAATACCAACTTCACTAGATACAATATCCGATGGACCCACAATAGAAATTCTCCCGTTTGTTAATTCAACATCGTAATCTAAACCAGCTTCACTAAAAGCGGTTTGGACTTGTTCTACATCTTTAATTGTCATAATTAACATAAAATCATCCTCCTAATATACAAAGTTGGGGTAATGAAAACAAACACAATTGGATTTTAGATTTCATTAAATTGTATCTGGATCAATATTTAATTCTCTCAATTTTGCGGCTAACCTTTGGGATTTTTCATTTGATATTTTCGCTTTTTCTGCTTCCATTGCTGCTCTTGTAGCTTCCATCTCTGCGCTTTCTTCCGGTGTAGGAACTAAAACTCCTGATGATGTAAAATATCTTAATAAACCCTCATGAATCCCCAAATATAACCCCAATTCTTCACTCCATAAATGTCCTTTTTTGTTAGGTTTTAAGGGTTGATATTTGCCACTGATTAAATTAAATCCTGCAAATTCCAATGTATAAGGATCAAACCAAAAATAATCAGGTGTACGGAAAGTATCTTGATAAAGTATTTTTTTAGTTTCTCTATCAGTTTTAGCTGTGGTTGGTGAAAGAATTTCGACAATGACATGAGGATATTTGCCATTTTCTTCCCACACTACCCAACTTTTTCTAGTTTTTCGTTCTGTTCCTAAAACTACGAAAAAATCTGGACCCCTCACATCTTCTGATTTTTTTTGATGAGGACTATAGTAAATACTCAGATTTCCGACAGCGTAAAAATCTGTTCTGTCTTTCCATAACCACTCTAAACATTTGAAAAGAAGAATAATTTGACGTAAATGCAGTTCTGTTTCCACGGGAGGTTCATCACTATATAGGTCACTGGGTGGAAAAATGATATCTTCTGATATATCTTCTAAGGCGTTTGGTTGTAATTCCAGTGCTTGAGTAATCATCATGTATGATACCAAGTAATTATTGATTTATTGTAGCATTAATTGTCAATTACTTTCACTGAATTATCGCAAATCTCTTAAACATTTGCCATAGCTTTTTGCCGTCATCCACGCGATCTAAAAATTGCTCGACCAAAAGGAACTTACCTTAAGAACAAGCCCCATATCTCATCAACCGCCTTGTCACTCGTTAAGCAGAAAATTAACACACATTGAAATGGCTAATCCTAGATCATTAAATGGTAGCATAGATGATTACTTATGGTAACTATTTATAGTAACTATTGGACTGAGGTGGCACAAGGTTGTTAAATATTGTTGAGACGTTTTTTAACTTCCCCTTTGATATTTCCTGTTAGTATGCATACCAACCCCTTTAAACAATTACAAGTCAATCTTTCTGTAACGGCTGCTACTATAGCCTTGTTGGTTACTGCGCCATCAATAGCTCATGGTCAAGTTAATAGTACCACCACTAAGCCGTCCTCATCAAATTCTAAGACATCAGTAGTTAATATATCCATTACTGAGGCTGAAGTCCTGGCTGCTCAAAAAGCCTGGGGTGAAGCATTGGTTTCCATCAGTACCACCTATGATCAAAAGGGGATAGCCGCTGCTAGAACATTGGCTGACAATATAATAGATCAATCATATGCTTATCAATCGGGATTGGTGTTGTTCAAGCCAACCTTGGCAGGTGGAGACGAGACCTTCCGCACGACACACAAAGGAGCTTTGTCTTATTTTGTGGGTGGTGATTCCTCCTTCCCTAAAGATACTGGTTTTGCTCTCAAAGGATGGCGAAAGGTGGAAATTCGCAACGCTGGTATTTTTATTGTCGGTAATACTGCTACCACTATGGGTAATGTTTCCATAACTGATAAAACAGGTAAAGTCACAACAGTAGATAAAACCTGGCAGTTTATTAGAGGTGGTGATGGAAAATTGCGTATTATTGTACACCATTCTTCTCTGCCTTATAGTCCAAAATAAATATGAAATAGATCCCGAACTTCTCTAAGAAGTAAGGGATCTAAATTAAATTGTATCTGGATCAATATTTAATTCTCGCAACTTTGCTGCTAACCGTTGAGCTTTTTCATCAAACATTGCTGCTCTTTGGGCTTCAATTGTTGCTCTTTGGGCTTCAATTGTTGCTCTTTGGGTTTCAATTGCTGCTCTTTGGGTTTCAAATTCTGCACTTTCTTCCGGTGTAGGAACTAAAGATCCAGTAGATGTAAAATACCTTAATAAACCCTGAACAATTCCTAAATATAAACCTAATTCTTGACTCCATAAATGTCCCTTTTCATTCGGTTCTACAGGTTGATATTTACCATGTATTAAATAAAAACCTGCAAATTCTAAAGTATAGGGATCAAACCAAAAATACTCAGGTGTGCGGAAAGTATCTTGATAAAGTTCTTTTTTAGTTTCTCTATCAGTTTTAGCTGTGGTTGGTGAAAGAATTTCCACAATCAGGTTAGGATATTTACCATTTTCTTCCCACACAACCCAACTTTTTCTAGTTTTCCGTTCTGTTCCTAAAACTACGAAAAAATCTGGACCTCTCACATCTTCTGATTTCTTTTGATGAGGACTATAGTAAATACTCAGATTTCCAACAGCATAAAAATCAGTTCTCTCTTTCCATAACCATTTGAGAGATTTTATTAAGAGCATTATTTGTTCGAGATGCAGTTCTGTTTCCACGGGAGGTTCATCACTATATAGGTCACTGGGGGGGAAAATGATATCTTCTGATATATCTTCTAAGATGTTAGGTTGTAATTCCAGTGCTTGAGTAATCATCATGATATGATACCAAGTAATTATTTGTTTATTGTAGCATTAATTGTCTGAAATGGCTAACGCCACGCTTCGCTATCAGGATATCCAGGATTTTAGGATTTACAGAATTTTATTTATCATTTATGATGATTGTTACTTGAGTTTGGACTAAAATAAAATTGATATCCAATTATTAACATCAAAATGGAAGTTCTTCAACTTACAACGATAGTGGATTCATCAGGTCATTTGCATCTTGACATTCCCACACAACTTGATCCGGGAGAAGTAAGTATTGTGCTGGTAATTAATCCAGTTGTCCCATCTAAAGATCAAAATCTCAAGTATGATTTTTCTGATTTGGTAGGACGGTTAAATTGGCAAGGAGATGCAGTAGTGATGCAAAGGACATTAAGAGATGAATGGTAATCGCTATGTGCTAGATACGAATGCGATCATTGCCCTGTTACAAGGTAATACCCAACTTATTCAATTACTTCAAAATGCTAATTGGATTGGGATTTCGATTATTAGCCAGATTGAATTTTTGGTTTTTTCTGGGCTAACCCAAAGCGATCTCCAACTTTTTCAACAATTTATTCAGCGAGTGGAAATTGTTGGTTTGGCAGCAGGTGATCCGGTATTAGTTGACAAGATTATCGAAATTCGTCAGCAATATCGGTTAAAATTACCTGATGCAGTAATTGCTGCAATAACAATCCAAAATTCAGCAAGCTTAGTGACTGCTGATCAAGAATTTGCAAAGATCAACAGTTTGAAGATCATTAATTGGTAGCGATCGCCTCGCCTCCTATAATTATTATTAGCTATTCATTATGTTTGCTATTGCTTGTTCAAATTCATCGCATTCTTGTATTAGTCTATCAACTATTTTACAGAAATAATTAATATCAATTAAGCTCATTTCTGCGTTATGAATAATTGAAAAAATCTGCTTATTTGCTATTTCTTTTATAGACCAAAAACCAAATTTATAACCTGCATTTTTTTTAAGAAGTAACGTAGATAACCTATGCGGTATATCATCTATATCATCCAATTTTAAGCTACTTGGACAAGAAAATTCAAGAGTTGAATCGTATTTAATAATAAATACAGTTTGTGTGCTGCCTGAATCCATATTAAATCTCAGGATAGCTATTGTATCATCAATACTATAAAGATTCCAGCCAACAGTTTGGCAGAAATTCTGTATTGTTGATCGAAATTTGAATGAAGATAATAAGTCTTTATCAATAGCCATTGGTTCATCTCCTAAATTAACGGTTTTAGTAGTAGTTAGCATCATCCATTCTCTTCCCCCACAAACTTGACATTCAGAAGGTTTCATCAGAGATACAACTTCACAGCCACAACTTTTACATTTGTATGTTTTTTTCATGGAAGTTAAAAATTCATAATTAACTTATTTTTGGCATCTTTATTTTTAGGTAAAGTACCATTATTATAAAGATATTTAATCTGTTGCTGTACTTGAGTTATTTGAGGTCTTTTTTCAGGACTTAAAATTAACATTTTTCCTATCAGATTACGCACTTCTGTATCTAGTGGCGTTTGAATCATAGTTCCCCGTAATTTACTTTTACTCTGTGGTAATGGTAATTCAAGTTTTTTTCCATCTAGAACTGCTTCATGGGCATAAGTATAGCTTCCTGATAAAAATGGACGACTACCAGTCCAATATTCACATAAAATTAACCCCAAGGAAAAAATATCAGATTTCTTGTTTGGTGCTGGTGTTTCTCCATTTGTAGAAATATGTTTAGCAAACTCAGGTGAATAATATACTGGATCACCTACTAAAAATTCCACTGCTATTGATTCTCCTTTAATAATACTGCTATCAAAATCAATAATTTTGGCAATTTGTTTTCCTTCCCATTCTTGAATTAGGATATTATCTGGTTTCAAATCAAGATGAACAATGCCATTGTCATGTAAGATATTAAGCCCTCCTACCGCTGTTAGCATGACAAATAAACGCTTTTTTGGTTCTAATGTATGTATGACTTTTGATAAAGAGCTAGTATCTACTTTTTGACAAACTTTAAAGAAATGTTCACCATTTTCATTACCATATTTAAAAAAGTCTACCGTGACAACAACTGAACCACCAGCACCACAAGCAGATAGTGCTTTTTGAATCAGTAATTGTTTCATAGCGAATTTATCGCATTGATCACGACGCTTTTGTTTACTTTTTTCGCCTCCTGGTGCTTTTTCTCCTGGATATACGGGACTCAGAAATTTTTTCACAAAATACTCATTACCATCATTTATATTTACAGCAAAACCCCATTGACATTGCCCACCATTAGCGCTGTCAAATTCACGGGTTACTAAATATTTATCAGCAATTAGATCACCTGTTTTATAAGACATTGATTAATATCTCCTATTATTTAATTTATTCAAAATATCTTGATATTTTTGTGTTGCTTTTTGTCGCATTGAATCATCTAAATCTAATTCTAAAAGTTTTTTTAGACTATTTAATGCAGCGTCAAATTCTTTTTCTATTTCTTGTAAACTTGCTATATGATAATAAATTAAAGGTTTGTTAGCTTTTAAAGCTTGTTCACATAATTCCTGCGCTTTTGAAAGCTGATAATTTGCATAATAAGAGTTAGCATCATCTAAAAGCTTTTTAATTTTAGCTTCTTTTTGTTAGTTAAATATTTCAGTCAGTTCTTTACATTCTTTACTTGTACTTGCACCTGAAGTAGAAGATTCATCTTCTAAAACAGATACTTGAGAAATAGGTGGACTATCCTGAATAGATGGCAAATAATGTTCATAGTCAGGTTTATATTTTTCCCATAGTTTTTTCAAATCGTCATAGTTATTAGTATCAGAAATAAATTTTTCTTGAAGATATTTCAATCGCTTTTGATAAACATCTTTGATATTTGATATTCTTTGAAAACCAACTGCATGAATAATTAAAGAAACATCATCTTGTTTATTTTCAGTATATTTTTGCTCAATTAAATCTTGCCAATTATTCGTTTTCTTTGTAGTGCCTTTTGAATTAGAAAGTGTTTCTAGCAGCAATCTTTCAAACTCCCAAGGAGCAGAAACATACTGAAAGCAACCATCAGTACAAGCTAGAAAACAGCCCTGTTCTTGAAATGTATGACTCTGAAAATGGATTTGCCATTTGGGATTAATATCAGCAGTTAAATATTGAGACATGGGCGGATCTTGTCTGAGCATTTCAAAAGCATCTTTGGGAGTTACTAAATCATCTTTAGTTAATTGCTGTAAACCCTTAGTAGGGCTGAGAAAATAAATTCGTGAATCTCCCATCCAAGCTAAATCAACTTTAAAAGAGTTACCCGTAGTTCGTTGTTTAGGAATACTAGCCAAAGCAATTGTTGTACAAAGTTTATGCTCTACTAAAGAACCTTTAAGCCGAGATGAAGTGGTTCGCATATTATGATCATCTGCGTCTTTTTTTAGTGCTTGACAAATTTTATCTTGTAATTGAATAGCGTTATCTGATGTTATTTTGCCATTCCATTGTTTGAAAAATTCTTTACTAATTTCCGATGCTCTTTTTGAAGCAATCCGTCCTCCAGTTTGACCACCATAACCAGCAGAACGTCCTCCTAAACCATCAAATACTCCTATCAAATAAATTTCTGTTTGTTTATAAGTTTCTCTCAGGTTAGCATCTTCACCTTTATTTTCAGCTACTTCTAAATCTACTAATGCATCAAATGTCATAACCATTACTAAAGTCCTTGTTGAAGTTTTTATTTTAATTAAGAAACTTAACTTAACCACTCATATTTTCATGATTAAGTTAACTGTCATTGCTTATATACTGTTAGCGATCGCATCTAATATTTGATCTTTGTCTACTTTTTCTAATCCATTACCTGCTTGAGAAACATAATGAACTGTATTTTCCCAACTGCTTACAACTGTCCAAGGTGAAGCATCAGGAGCAAATAGTACCAATCGTTTAGCTGCTTGTGGCATTTCGTGCCAATAATCTGTCAATTCATCAAAGGTTTTTGGGATATTTTCAGGGTAGTTACTGGGTTTTTCACCTTTTTCTAAACTATGGGCGCTGGCATCTGTGTAAACAACTACAACATATCTTTGCTTGCTAAAATTCCCTTTTTCCCAGTCAGATGTAAGTGCTAACCCCAATCCTTCTAAGCCATGTTCAGGTTCATCTCCACCACCTTCAGCCTTAATTCCAGAGATAAAATTAGCAAAATCTGGGGACTGCGATCGCAAATCAAAAAATTCTGAACACTGCATCGCAATTTCTGGTGAATCTGCCCAATAATCCCGAAATACAATTACCTTAGCTCTAAGTTGGTCAATTTTCTTAGTTTTTTCCTTCATTTTGGCTTCTAGCTGCTCATAAAACTTCAGAGCGGTTGATTTCACCTCTTCAATCAAATGACCCATTGAACCTGTGCCATCAATACACATTACTAAGTCCACTGCATAGGTTACACCCTGATTGTCAGCCATAAATTTATATCCGTACTTATGTTTTAGCTAGTTCTTATACTAAATGTTCTCTTTTGAACTTTCTACACCAAAAAAACCTGTTTTTCTCGCATTTATATAACGAAATATAAACTCAGTAACCCGAAAAACACTGAAAAAGTATGATTTTCATGGTTGAAATTAAGTTATAATTGTTGCTGTAATACTTACCCAGCCTAGAATATATGAATGTTACAGAGTTATTACAATTTGTGGATCAAGTCGTCCAGAAACAAACAGGAGAACATCTAGACGATTTAGAAAAAGCTATTCTCAAAGGACTTTGGCAAGGTCAAACTTACAATCAAATAGCAGACGAATCGGGATACAATAGTCAAAACTATATTGGAGATGTTAGTCGTAAGTTATTTAAAACTTTATCAGAACAGTTAGGTGAAGATATTAATAAATATAATTTTTGTTGGACTATAGAAAGAGTTATAAATTCTCAGTTTGTTGGTTTAGTAAATACTAAAATTAGTTTGTGTTCTAATCATCCTAAAACTGATAAAAATCAATCTCATGAAGAAAAATCAACCAGCCAATCATTCTACCATGATTTAACAATTGCACCAAAAATTACCCACTTTTACGGACGAGAAAGAGAACTACAAACCCTATCCCATTTCTTAATCAATCAGAATGCCCGTCTTATCTCTGTTTTAGGATTACCTGGAATTGGCAAAACTACCTTAATTAAAAGATTTGTTGACCTAAACTTACAAAATTTCAATATCATCATCTGGAAAAATATTAAACTATCCGATTCTTTAGATTCCATTATCGCTGAAATTTTCAAAGCGATTAATTCCGAATTTATTCAAACTGAAAATAAACTAACTCAACTTTTTAATCTTTTCCGTCAGCAAAAATGTTTAATTATTATTGATAATATCCAAGAACTATTTACCCCAGGACAATTTGCTGGACAGTATAAAGCTGAATATAAAGACTATAAAACATTTTTGACAATGATAACAGAAATTGAACATCAAAGTAGTTTGATTTTAATTAGTCAAGAACAATGTCAAGAGATGATTTGCATAGATGAAGAGTTGTATCCGGTTAAATGCTTAGAATTACAAGGTTTAGATAATACAGATATTTTGAAAAATCAAAAACTAAAAGATGAGGAAAGTTTGTCAAAACTCATTAATTTATATGAAGGTAATCCAGTCTATTTACAAGATATTTCTAGTTTAATTAGAAATATTTTCCAAGGTAAGATATCAGATTTTTTAAGTGAAGGATTGCTGTTGACAGAGAATATGAAATATCAATTAAGTGAACTATTTAATAGACTATCAACAGTAGAACAACAGATAGTTTTAGAAATGAGTAAATCTAATCAACCTGTGAATAGAGAACAATTAAGAGAAAGTTTATCTTTATCTTCTATGGAATTAATTAATGGTTTACAGTCTTTAAAGAGGCGCTATTTAGTTACAACTATAGAAAGTGATAAAACATTGTTTATTTTATCTCCTGTTTTTAGAGAATATGTTATAATAACTCCTTGAGTTAGTGATATTCTGTGTAGATATCACATCCCAAATATTCAATGATAAAATCAAGAAAATTAAAGATAATTTACCAATGACAACTACACTAGTTAAACCGTCCCAATTACTACCTGAAGGAATTTGCATCAAGCATATCAACAACCTCATGCTATTCAAATTTACCGATAAGCTAGGTGAACGGATGCAAGAACTGCTTGATAAAAACAAATTAGATACCCTCACCCCAGAGGAAGCAATAGAACTAGAGGCAATAGGGGAACTTGACGATATCTTCAGTTATATTAACGCTGCTGTTGCTGCTCAAGACTAACACACCATACTATTTAGTCTATAAAACCAACCCACAAAAAGTTATCCTATTTAACTAAATCACCAAACATCACAAATTAACAACCATCTCAAACCCAGACAAAATAAGACCTTTATTACTTGCAGTTATCCACAAACAATGTTATTATAGAACATAATAAAATCCATTTAGTCTAAAAATTAAACTCTCTTAATTCCCCAACCAAAAAACCTCCCAAAAAACCTTAAACTAACGCACCTTTCCACCAACATAATCAAGTTCGGAGTAATCCCAAGAGTGCATTTGACGGAAAGGAAGACCCATTTTTTGGAAAACATACTTCTCTTTCACACCGGAAGCAACTAAGTCAGGCTTCAATGCTTTGATGAATTCTTCAAATTCGTAAGCGGTAACGTCGTCATAAACGATAGTTCCGTTTTCAATGTAGTGAGTAGTACGTTTATAGTCGTCACTGTGAGCGAACTCATAACCAGTACCAATCATCTTCATTCCCAAATCTTGGAAAGCGGGAACAACGTGACGGGGACGTAAACCACCAACCATCATTGCAACTGTCTTACCTTCCAAACGGGGGCGATATTGACTAACGATCGCATCCATAGTAGGTTGGTACTTAGCAATTACTTTTTCAGCATTTGCTTGGATCTTCGCATCAAACTTAGAAGCGATTTCGCGTAAAGATTCAGCAATTTTGGTAGGACCAAAGAAGTTATATTCTAACCAGGGTATACCATAAGCTTCTTCCATGTGACGGCTGATGTAGTTCATCGAGCGGTAACAGTGGATGAGGTTCATCTTCACGTTGGGGGTCATCAACATTTCGTTGATTGTACCGTCACCAGACCATTGAGCAACAACGCGCAAACCGATTTCTTCTAACAAAATCCGGCTGGCCCAAGCATCACCACCGATGTTGTAGTCACCAATGATGGCTACGTCATAAGGAGTGCCTTCAAACTTCAATGTACCGTCTTTCTTACCTTGATCTGCTTTGGGGAATACCCAGTCACGAATCATGTCGTTAGCGATGTGGTGTCCTAAAGACTGAGACACACCACGGAAACCTTCGCAACGGACGGGAATAACTGGCTTACCGATGGTTTTGGATGTCTTTCTAGCTACTGCTTCGATGTCATCCCCAATCAAACCGATAGGACATTCAGATTGAATAGAAACCCCACGATTCAAGGGGAATAATACATCTAATTCTTCAATTAATTTAGTCAGTTTCTTGTCACCACCAAACACGATGTCGCGTTCTTGGAAGTCGGAGGTGAAGTGCATAGTACCAAAGGTATCAATACCTGTTGTACCTAAGTAGTAGTTACGACGACCAGACCAAGACCAGTAACCGCAACCAACGGGACCGTGGCTGATGTGGATCATGTCCTTGATAGGACCCCAAACCACACCTTTAGAACCTGCGTAAGCACAACCACGAGCGGTCATTACACCAGGTAAGGATTTGATGTTAGATTTAACACCACAATCAGCCTTACCTTCTTCAAATACGTTTAAATGCTTCTCACGCTTTTTAGCAGCTTTTTCGGGGTAAGCTTTGAGAACTTCTTTAACTAGTTCTTTTCTTTGTTCAACAATCTTCTTGTCGTCGGTCGAAGTCATTGTTAATCTCTCTTGCTCCTAAAGGAACGGAAATAGGGATGAGGTGTTTGGGGACATGAAGTCCCCTGTAGCGATAGGGAAATGTTGGTCAAAGGTGAGAGCTTTTGATGTGCTGCTCTCTGCCTTTTTCCTGGTACTAGAAAATTCTTTCTTCGTAGCGAATTATGCCTATTTAGCCAGCATTTTTGCAGCGTTTTCTTCGCTTTCGAGAATACCGAACTCAATCAACAATTCTTCCAACTCTTCCATTTCGATAGGTGTAGGAATAGTGAGGTTTCTGTTGTTGATGATCTTCTTAGCTAGTGCGCGGTATTCGTTAGCTTGTTTGCTATCAGGCGCATACTCGTTCACTGTCATCCGACGTAATTCAGCGTGTTGAACTATGTTGTCGCGGGGAACGTAGTGAATCATTTGGGTGTTCAACCGTTTTGCCAAGGTTTCGATTAATTCGATTTCTCGGTCTGTGTTACGGCTGTTACAGATCAAACCACCTAAACGAACTCCACCGGAGTGAGCATATTTAAGTACACCACGAGCGATGTTGTTTGCAGCATACATCGCCATCATTTCACCTGATGTAACGATGTAGATTTCTTGTGCTTTACCTTCACGGGAAAGAGTAATAAGATAATTTTAAAAGCCGGAAAATGTTCATTCTCAACTATGTTTGCCGCAATCATTGTCTGGAGTGAACAGTTTTTTTATTAGGGTAAATCTAGGGTATGGACAGAACACAGGAAGCATTTGCCGATTTTCACCAAACAGCTATTACCGACGGGGGATATTTAGGCAGAATGCAAGCAGTAGAAAACCAGGAAAATCACTTAATGGCAAAACTGACAACAGAATTAAAGGCAATTAATGCTAGACTAAGAGCTGCTAGGGTGAGTGTTTCTGTCAGAAAATCCGGCAATTCATTACAGTTGAGAACTACTTTACCTATTAAACCAGGTGATATTGATAAAAACGGTAGCAGCACAAAGCAATATGATATTTCTTTGGGTATTCCTTTTAGTTTTGATGGTTTAAATACGGCAGAAGAAGAAGCTAATGAGTTGGGAAAATTAATTGCCAGAAAACAATTTGTTTGGACTGATAAATATTTAGGCAAAACTAGATTTAAAGCTAAGTTCCTCACCATGTTTGAGTTGGTTTCTGAGTTTGAAAATAACTATTTCCAAACTAGGAAACGCACTCTCAAAAGTAACAATACTTTTAATAGTTATTTCTACATTGCTAAAACACATTTGCCAAAAGATAAATTAGCAATAAATGCCAATTTTATTGATGCTGTGAAATTTTGCCCATCTTCCGATAGTGTAAAAAATGAATTAATTAAGGTAATTAGGGTTTTATGTAAATGCTCTGGTTTAGAAGTTCCAGAATTAAGTAATTTAAAAATCAAAGCTATTTCTCAACGTAAGCGTGATATTCCTACTGATGCAGAGATAGAAACAGAATATCTCAAGTTTGAAACCTATGCAATTAATCGTCCTAGTAAGTTGACAACTAGGGAAGATAGAAATAATTGGCAACTTTGGCGTTGGGTTTATGGGATGTTAGCAACCTATGGATTAAGACCGATTGAAATTTTTGTTAATCCTGATTTAAATTGGTGGTTATCATCAGAAAATACGATGAATACATGGCGTGTGAATCAAGAATGTAAAACGGGAGAAAGGGAAGCTTTACCATTATATCCGCGTTGGGTGGAAAGTTTTAATTTAAAAGGGGATACGGAAGCGATTGAATTATTAAAAGCAAAAATTAAAGATAAAGTTACCAGTCGAGAAATCAACTCTGCGCGACATGGTACAGATAGATGGTTTAGATTTGTGGGGATTCCCTTTCAACCTTACGATTTACGCCATGCTTGGGCAATTCGAGCGCATTTGATGGGGATTCCTATTAAAGCTGCTGCTGATAATTTGGGTCATTCTGTGAATATGCACACATCCATTTATCAAAAGTGGTTTAGTTTGGAAAATCGCAAGGTGGCAATTGAGGAAGCAATTAAGAAAAAATCAAAAGTTGAAGATTTACAAGATATGGTGATTAGATTGGAACAGGAAAATGAGAGGTTGAGAATTGACAATGAAAGATTGAGGTTGCAGATGGGACACAGTTTGATAAAAATTGAGTTAGGATAAGAGTTAGCCTCACGCAGAGGCGCAAAGAGTAATTTTATAAAACTAGGAATGTTACAAGATATGTCTTATAGTCAATTTACATCTATTGGTAAGGTTAAAGAAGCTTTTGGTTTAAAAACTCAGGAAGGTGGGCGTTTTATTCCTATTCTTGAAAAAATTGAACCATCTGTGACGCTAAAAGCATATCTTGAAGAAAGTTTACCGCTGGCTGGTTCTGCTAGTGAAAAAGCCCGTTCGGAAGGGATTATTTACCCAGTTTTGTTAGAAGTCAGAAGAATTTTAAATCGGCAAATTAGCTTATTTTCGGGTGAAGATTTTACAGTTGATGAGTCAGTGGGACTTAATGGAATTTGCGATTTTCTATTAAGTAGTTCTCCTGAAGTGTTAGAAATTGAAGCCCCTGTAATTGTCATTGTTGAAGCAAAAAAGGCTGATTTAAGAACTGGGTTTGGACAATGTATTGCAGAGATGGTGGCCGCGCAAAGATTTAATGCTGCTAAAAATAATTCCCTTCGTGTTATTTATGGTGTAATTAGTAGTGGTACACAATGGCGTTTCCTGAAGTTGGAAAATGATCTTGTTACTATTGATTTAATGGATTATTCTCTACCTCCTGTGGAAGAAATTTTGGGTATGTTAGTTTGGATGATGCAAAATGGGGGTTAATTCAGTAATTAAAAATTACTTCCCAATAGTTAATCTATATCCTCTAGTTCAGGAATATGTTCATTTTCATAGTTTTCAATTAAAACTCCGATGACTTCCATGAGTGAAGCAAGGGGATGGTTTTCATCTTCACCAACTTGATCTATCAGAGAATCTAGTATATCAACTAAGTGTTCATATTCCTGTTCTGTGTGAGGAACAAAGACATTTTCGGCAATGGATGACCAAGCATTAATGGTTTTTTCAAAGTTTAAAGTTTGCATTATTCTTTCCACTTTCCTTCATCATATTCTGAATGTGTTAGCACAGCACGGATATAGATTTTTTGGCGGTTATAATGAATTGCTGCAATTAGTCTAACTTTGTTACCACCAATATTAAAAACTGTCAATTTACCAACTTGATCTGCTGATGGAAACATTTGACGGAGTTCTACAAATGAGATAAATTCATTTTCCTTTATTAATTGATACCACTGAGATAGAGCATTTTTTGTATCTGGATAAAGTTTAGCAAATTCATTTAGTCGTTTACGAGTAATAATGTGCATTTGAAAAACCCTGATTTCTTAGTAATTTAGTCATATTTTAACTTTTGTGGTAGTTGTTGAAAAACTAATTCACCTTCTATTACTTCACCTTGACGAATTTGCTCTGTTACTTCAGCAATTTTTCGTCTTAATTCACTAAGTTGCTTTTCTTTTTCCTCATGTTGTTCTAAAAGTTGAAAAGCTATAGATAATAACTCATCAATGCTTTTATATTTACCTTGTTGTAGTTTCTCAAGAATGTATTTTTCTTGATCTGGCTTGACTGCAATTTGCATCTTTATCTCCTTATCTTTGAATTGATAAAAGTTCTCAAAGTTATATTCTTAATCCTAATTAAAGCATTAAATCACTTACTTGGACACACTAAATGTGATTCCTAGGTCGCGCTAGTTCCCTCCGGGACGCTACCGCGAACGCTATCGCATCCCCACAATGCACATCTTTATTAATTTAAAAACTTTTATTTATAAACATCTCCTCTTGTACCAATTGTGAAAATTTCAACTTCACCAGATTGGGTATTAACTGTAAAGACAATTCTGATTTTACCGATACGTAATCTATAAAATCCTTCCCACTCTCCCTTCATTTTTTTAATATCAAGTTCTGTAAAGGGAATAATAGCCTGTTCTTCGACAAAAGCTAGAAGTTGAGATATTTTTTCCTGAATTTTCTCAGTATCTTCAAGATTTGCTTTTTCTAAAAACTTAATAGCATTCTTACGAAATTTTATGGCCATTTTTCACCCACTCTGTCATATCAACTAATTCTTCATCTTGATAATCTGATGGTGAACCAAACATTTCATCTAGTTCTTCTTGTTCTTCGTCACTTACATAGGGTATAAGGACTTGACAGAGTAACATTCTTTCTTCTCGCAAAACTTCGCGGATACTTTCTTTGATTATTGCTTTAAGTTCTTGGATTTCCATGAGTATTATCCTTGAGAATAAAAGTATTATACCGTTTTTAGTAGAAGCGATCGCACTCAAAACCCACAACACCGGAAATGCAATTCCTGCGGAGTGCTTCGCGATCGCTCTCCTTCCTCAAAATAAAATCGGAAATACGATCAACTCAACTTTATAAAAAGCTGGAGATTAGTAGAGTAAAATTAACTCTAGATCAAAACTAATAAATGCGGACAACGCAACACATAACTAAAAATCTTGTGGAAAGATGACTGACACCGAAATGATTACTGTTTCAGAAGCTTCTCTTGAATCAGGTTATACACCCCAGCACATTCGGCTACTTATTCGTCAAGAACTAATAAAAGCTCGTCGTGCAGGTGGAATCTGGTTAATTGATGCTTCTAGCCTACGCAATTATATAGATAGGAGTCCCAAACCAGGACCTAAATCCGACAAACCAGATGCTTGATTTATATTCTAAATAGAATATAATTAAAATTATTAACAACTTTGAACCAGAGAGTCAACCGTGAATCACCTAGAAATACTTCAATCTACACCTGCTGCTCAAGTAGGACTTGGGAGAGATAACCTTCTAATCAAGACAACTGGTAAGTTTTACACTCCAAAATTCATTGGTGAACGGCTGGTTGATAGTGTTCTGACTGTTGCATCTCGTACAGAAAATACTGGAGAGCTATCTGTTATTGATCCATTTTGCGGTGACGGGCGATTAATTGTTTGGCTTTTGGAGCGTGTTTTAATTTTTCCTAGTCTGACAAATCGATCATGGCGAATTGAAATATGGGACTGTGATGAGCAAGCAGTCATTCAAGCAAAGCAGGCTATTGAGAAAATGGCCAATTATATCGGCATTAATTTTACTTTGAGCGCATTTTCTCACGATAGCTTTGCTTATTTTATATCCCAATTTAGAGAAAGACAAACAGATAATAAACCACAATTCGACATTACAATTACCAATCCTCCCTGGGAAGTTATTAAGCCAGATCGCCGCGACCTTGAAAGATTGGATGAGCAAACAGAGTCAATTTATATTAAATCGCTGCGAGCGTTATCACAAAAACTACAAAATAATTTTCCATTGTCAATGCCGCGAAAAATGTTCGCAGGTTGGGGTATCAATCTTGCTCGTATTGGCTTGGAAGTAGCCACACATTTGACAAAAAATCATGGAGTTACAGGAATTGTTTCACCAGTATCCTTCCTTAGCGATCAAAACTCTGAAACTTTACGAAAGTGGTTACTGACAAATCATGCAATTAAATATATAGATTACTTTCCCTCTGAAGCCAGACTTTTTGAAGGTGTTGATCAAGCTTGTGTTAATATAACAATTCAAGCAAATAATCCTGGACAAAAAACTTTTACTTACAAATTTGACAAGAATTTAAGTTGCATAGAATATCATCAAGAACTTAAGTTACCTGAAAGCTTTTTAAAATCAAATGGTTATGTTATTCCCGTTTATTCTAATAAATCACAACTCAATCATCTACTTAGTTTTTCAGAACTAAAAACCCTTGGAGATTTACAAGGCGATTGTGAAGGGCAACTATGGACAGGTCGAGAATTAGATGAAACAGGGCATACAAGCTATTTAACATTAAAAGGTTATTATCCATTTCTTAAAGGAAAAATGATCAACAGGTTAACTTTAGTTAACCAACCTTCTATGTTTATTGATCCAGACAAAAAACTAAGTATTCCTTCGTCAGTCAAATATCCACGAATTGTATGGAGAGATGTGAGCCGAACTACTCAAAAGCGAAGGGTTCAGGCAACAATTATTCCTAAAAACTGGGTTACAGGTAATTCTCTTGGTGTAGCGCATTTCCGAACAGATAATTTTTCAAAGCTTTACACTCTTCTCGGTATTATGTCCTCACTACCTTTTGAGTTTCAAGTTCGCTCGATGCTATCAACTTCTCATGTTTCTGTAGGGGTGTTACGCAAGACTCGCATACCACCAATTACCTCTGAACTGACTACAAAATTAGTTCCAATGGTTGAGCGGAAACTAGCTGGAGATGTTACCGCAGAAGTAGAAATTGAGATTGTTGTTGCTAAAGCTTATGGTTTAGATAGTCAAGGGTTAGCTGAAATTATGCAATCTTTCCCTAAACTTACACCAGAGGAGTGCCAAAACTTGCTTGATCATCCAATGTGGAGAAACTCATGATTCCAAATCATTACTCAGCAAAACTCAGTGACCTTGACTTGGCAATGGTGGTACACATTCCGCCTGGAGGTAATTGGAAAAATATTCCAACTTCCATACCATCTCAACGTTTAGTTCAAATTCGAGAAAGTTATGCTCAGGGTAAGGGAAGCCGCTCTACTTACTATGGGCGATTACACCCAGATGCACCAGCTTACACAATCAATACTTACTTTAATCGTCCTGGTAATGGTTGTCATCTCCATTATGACTATGCAGGTGGTCAGCATCGGGTCATTAGCCAACGTGAAGCAGCAAGGCTTCAAAGCTTCCCAGATAATTTTTGTTTCCTGGGATCTCGTACTGCGATTAATACACAAATAGGTAATGCTGTTCCACCACTTCTGGCATATCAAATCGCCTTGCATTTAGGATCACCGGGAATGTTTGTAGATATCTTCTCAGGAGCAGGGGGGTTAGCACTAGGATTCAAATGGGCTGGTTGGCAACCTATAGTCGCTAACGATATTGAGCGCATAGCTCTGGAAACTTATGCTAAAAATATTGATTCTTCTGTAATTGTTGGAGATATTAGGGATGATCAAGTTTTTTCAAAAATTGTTTCATTAGCTATTGCTGCAAGACAAAGTAAACCTGATTCTAAATTGTTTATTTTGGGAGGTCCACCATGTCAAGGATTTTCTACTGCTGGTAATGCTAGGTCAATGCAGGATGAGCGTAATTCACTATTTAAAAATTATCAACAAATTATTGAAGCAATAAATCCAGATGGTTTTGTTTTTGAGAATGTTATGGGTTTATTAAGTATGGAAAATGGTTTAGTTTTTCAGCAAATAAAAACTGCTCTTGAATCAGTAACAGATAATCTTTCAACTTGGAAAGTAGATACAGCAAATTATGGAATTCCACAAAGGCGCAAGCGTGTAATTTTGATCGGTTTGCAGCAAGAAAAACAGCCTATTCCACCTCCCACACCTGTATGTGATTCAGATGGAAGCGGTTTACTAGGTCTTTCACCAGTAGTCAGAGTTGATGAAGCCATCAGTGATCTACCACCTTTAGAAGCTGGACAGGATGGAGAACATCTTGATTACATAATGCCAGCACTAACTAAATACCAATCCTTAATGCGTAATATAATCACACCTGCACAGTATTTAAAAAAATTGCACGATAAAGAAATTTACACTTCTGTCTCTATTCAAGGTTTAAATTAAGTCAAAAAGTAATATACTAGGAGATGCTTAAAAGTGATTGACATAACGAATAAAGACTTATACGAGGCATCGTTAAAAGAACTCCAAAAGTATGGAAACAGTGTAGGGCGAAATTTCAAAGGTCGCTTAACTCAGGTTTTTCTGGCATTGAAATTTTGGCGAAGTGAAATCCCAAGTATTTTCTCCGATCAATCTGTCTCAGCCTTAATTATTCAGAAAAATATAGATGACTTATACAGTAAAGAATCTAGACCATCAAATAACTGCGTACTCAGGTTATTTGATAACAACTATCTGGCTAAAACTGGTGTTGTTGGTCTTGGGAATACTTCTCCTCAAAATACTTGGAGAAACAACTTCCGCCTTCAGAAAGGAATAGTTTGTTATGCCTCTTCAAAAGATTTAGCTGACCATGATTTTTTGAATCAAAATCGTTTGAATTGCCGATATCTTCAACCTGTACAACAAGGTAGCTTAAAAAATGCCACTTGTATATTATGTCAAAGTGAGGCTAAATACCGAGGCGAAGAACAACCAAAATGGCTTCGCGCCGAAACAACTGTGCGGGGAGAAAGCTATTCTCTTGTAGATATGGCAAACATACAAAATTTTCTACCACATATAGCCCCAAATGGGCAACGTATACCTATATTACCTTTGATAGTTGCCTTGTATCACGACCCATTACCTGGTATTTATGTTAGTCGCAAGGAAGTTGATATTAATGATTTTGCAAGTGACTATGGCTTCTCTCAAGAAGAATTAATCGCATACTTTGAGGATAAGAAACAGAATCAGTATAATCTACAACTATTGAAAAATTTTCCGTCAGTAGATTACACCCCTATTTCACAAAGCTTATTAAACGCAGTTGTTTCAGTTCCAGCAATTTCAAAACTTTCATCTGATAGACAGATTAAAGAGATTCCAAATCCAATACTTTCAGAAGTAGAAATACCTGAACCAGGATCAAATAGTGGTTGGGGCGCTCAACAATATGTAATGGAGGTTTTACGAAATAATGATTGGATTGTATACGATGTATCTCAGCAAAGATGTGGATATGACCTTTTGGCTGAAAAGGGTAACAAACGAAAATATATTGAAGTTAAAAGTTCATTAGGTTCTTGTTCTCCAACTTTAACTGAAAGAGAGTGGCAAAAAGCAAAAGAATATGGTTCAGATTACTGGTTGGCTATCATTGAGAACTTTAGAGTGGAGTCACAAAACCAGATATACTGGATTCATAACCCTACTGAAAACTGTAACGCCAGAGAAATAACCGTCATACAATACTCCATTAATCGTAGTTCGTGGTTAGTAGCAGTTAATGATGATTTAGACATTGAAAAATTATGACAATTAGTAACCCATTTATCAAAAATCATGTATCCCCCTTGACACTAGGGACAAAATAGGGTAAATAAAAGAATAAATCCTAACAAAAATCCCATTTCTCTAAAATTTCCCAGGGCAAAAATAGGGCATAAAAAAATAAAAATTCCCAACCAATTGCATTCACAAAAACCCTAGACAAAATAGCTTAATCTTCACGGATAGGCATAGCAAAACCACCACATACAACGTCACCCAATACGTCGTAAGATACGAAATCTAAATCTGTGTAAGCGCCGTTTTCTTCTAGGAAGTTAATAGCGGTGATAATACCACGACCGGCGCAACCTACACCGGGTTCTGGACCACCGGATTCCACGCATTTAACGTCGCGGAAACCTTTGAGCATTACTTCATGAAGTTCTAGATCTTCAACAGATCCTCTTTCAGCAGCCAAGTGAAGAACGGTTGTTTGAGCCTTGGAGTGAAGCATCAAACGAGTAGAGTTATATTAACAATATGGGCAGTATGAGGAATGATCATGAAAGCAGGTTATGTGAGGGTTTCCACCCGTGAACAGGATGAAGGCAATGCTTTGGAGCAACAAACAGCACGAGTAGAAAGGGCGGGCGCTATTGTCATCTTCTCAGATGTTGAGTCCGGGCGCAGCGACAAGAGGAAAGAATTTAATAAAATGATTGCTCAGTGCAAACAAGGCAAAATCACCGAAGTTATCTGCACTAGAATTGACCGACTAGGACGCAGCGTGGTAGGGATTCACAAGGCGATCGCTATCTTTGAGGAGTATAAGGTCAAACTCACGGTTTTGGATGCCCCCGTTGACCCATCTTCCCCCTTTGGCTGGTTTTCTGTGAACCAGATGGCTGGATTGGCTGAATTTGAATCTAGGCTACTTGCTAATCGGATCAAAAATGGTATGAACTTTTTTAGAGAGCAGAAAAAGGCTTCTCCCCGTCCACCTTTTGGGTATTGTCGCGTGGATGAAAAGTATGCTCCTGATTTATCTGAGATTAATGGTATTAGTAAATGGGCGATCGCTCACAAGATGATTGAATATTTCCTCGGTGATGGGGCTACATTGAGGAGTACGGGTCAATATTTACTGCAAACTTATCATCTCAAGTGGACTGCTGCCGGACTGCGTTACTGGCTTTTAAACCCTGTACTGAGAGGCTGTACCGCCTACAATATCAAAGACAATTTAAATAAACCTGAGAATTGGGATGTTCATGAAGATACTCACCAACCTTTAATTAGTGAAAATATCTTCAAACGCATAGTTGCAAAACTTGACGAGAATAAATCTAAATACAGCTACGGTAGAGAAAAAAAGGAAACAGAGATTTTCCCACTAGCGGGGCAGATTATTTGCGCTGACTGCGGCTATAAATGTTTTTGTAAGAAACGAAATTCGACATATAGAGTTCGCTGCAAAAAACATGAAAACATGGGAAATAATTTTTGTAGTAACAAAATTAGCACTTATCTACCAGATATTATTTTAACGGTAGATCAAACCTTAGTAGAACGGTATAGGGAAATCAAGGAATATGCAATTACAAATTCAAATGTGGAAACACAGGATAGCCCGGAATTGATTGCTAGACAAGAACAACTAAAATCACTGAGACTTTTACCTAAAAACCCAATAATTCAAGATGCCATTGACCAAACAATTTTAGAGATAAATAAAATCAAACAAAAAGAAACAGTAGTTAATAAAATCAACAGCGAACTATTTGATATTCTTGCGTTTTGTTGTAGCAATATTAATTTTTGGGATGAAACACCCTGGGCGGATAAATCCTTAATATATAAAGAATTAATTGATTACGTAAAAGTTGCCAATGGTGAAATCAAAGAAGTCAAGCTGCGGGTTTAAGCAGCCCTTGAAGTTCTACTTCAAATTCTTCTTCTGATAATAACATTAATCTCTTTCTGGTATAAGGATCTAAATACCGAATCCTATACCATTTTTTAGAGACACGAATCAATACTTGAGTCGCTGTTTCTTGCATATCATAATAGATGAAGTCTTATAACTAGTTTAGCTATTTTTTGATATTTTTGTCTGTTTATGATGAACAAATCTATTATTCAGACACAAAATTAAATATCAAATCAAGTTTTTTGTTTCTCAAGAATCAAGAATCTTATATTGTCAGTTGTCCGTTGTTTAAATGCCACTGATCAATGACCACTGACAATTAACGTATTTTTCTGGACAAGCCTAAGTAAGTAGACGAAAATAAATCAAAGTAGATTAAGTAATGTAAAAAATCTGGAGATGATTTCGTAGTAAGGGCTTCAGCCCTCAAATGAGGAATAAATTCCTCACTACAAACTTTGAATTATTCAAGCCGTTCTACTTAGTTTTAATTCTTCGTGTCGGGTTAGAGATTGACAATCAGCACAGGCTACGATTCCTTCAGGTTAAAGCATTATCATCTCACCCTCGTAATTTGGCTAAGGTATTGTTGTGTCAAAACAATTATTGTATGATGACGTTTAGATATACGTAATGTCATAAAAATAATCAACATGGGAGTAGTATATATAGGCGATCGCGCAACAGGCAAGACTCACTTAGCACTAGAGTTAGTCAACCCCAAAGGTGAATATGTCAAAGTTGCCAATCTCGATTACGACAATCTGAGAGTGCAATTACTGGATGAGAACTCACGGGCAAAACCGACACCTTTGCAAATGCCCTATGAACGGTATTTGGAGATTCAGGTGCGGCTACCATCTGGGAATAAACAGGTGGTAGTAGATTGGATTGATACAGCGGGCGATGTGTGGCTGAAAAGTTATCAAAGGGATTATTCTGATCAATGGACTCAATTTTTAGAGGCTATCCGCAACAGTGAGGGAGTGTTGCTTATTCTTCCACCCCACCGGGGCATGAGTTTACAACCAGGTACAGATGTGGAGCAGTTTGTCACGCAAAAACAATGGTGTAATCGCTTTGACAGATGGGTGAAATTTTTCCATCACCAATGTCCCAATGTTAGACATTTAGCTATTTGTATCAATAAAGCTGATTTATTTTGTGATTTATCCCAGGAAGGTGGTAAACTGGCTTACAAGCCTTATGGTAGTTCCCTGAACTGGCAGCAGCGGCATACTTATGTTTTACAAAGATATTTTCGTCCGATTTATTCCCAATTAGAACAATTGAATAATGGCCTTTCCGGTGGCTCGGTGCGGTGTTTTATTACATCTATTCATCATCGAGGTTTATTAGAATTACCTTGGATTTATCTGGGTAGTTTTTTAGCTAAATAGGTAGAAATTATGTTAAACAAATTTTTTCATAGATTGAAACCATCGCCGGGGCTATATTCGTCATTCTCTGTTCTTTAAATAATTAAAAAGGTGTAACATGGGCAACATTTATGTAATTGGACCACGTGCTTCTGGCAAAACTACTTATTTAGCAGCTTTGGCTTATCAACCATCAAGATCACGACGGAAAAATCAGAATTTTAAAGTTCAAGCATTGAATGAAGAAACAAGAAAATTAGCAGATAAAGCTGAGAATATTATTTTAGAGGGTGCATCTTTAGAACCGACAGGGAAAGAAGTAAAAACAATTGATGATTTAGAAGTCTATTCATTTTATATTGAGATTCACAAAAAATGGCAAAAAAAACAAGAAATAAATTTAGCAGTGCGAGACTACCCAGGAGAGATTTTTGAAGATTTAGCAATGGGTTCAGCAAATCCCTTATATGAAGAATTTATGAATGAATGTTTAGGAAAAGATGTGAGTGGGTGTTTGATTTTGTTAACAGAGTGGAGACAAGGAACAGATAAATTTTATAAACGAGTATTTAAAAGGTTTATAGATTTAATGGATAAAGATGAAAGATTACAAGAATTACGGTTAGCTGTAGCCATGAGTAAATGTGAACGGGGGGAACTGTGGCCTGGTCGGTTAGATCCAGAAAATGATTTATTTGCAATTCATTTTCCAGAAACACTGTCATTTTTAAAAGATAATATTCCTAGTAAAAACTTACAGTTTTATGCTATATCTACTTTTGGGGTTTTAGGAAATAAAGATCCGCGCCCCAATCGCAAACAAGAATTAGGACAAGAGGGCAGATATTCTGTGTTAAGAGAAACTGATAACTGGTCGCCTTATGGGATGATTTCACCTCTCTATTGGTTAAGTACAGGTAAGAGGATGAAAGAAAATGTTTAATTTATTTAAGAATAAAAATCAGACTCCATTACAAAGTAGTGCGGTGTTGCGAGTTATAGGCGATCGCTCTTCTGGAAAAACCACATATATGGCTTCCTTAGCACGATGGCCAAATGCTGATCCTGATAGTCCAGTTCAGGCTGTAACCGCTGTAGATGAAGGTGGAGAAGACTTACTTAGTAAAGCTCAAAATATCTTAGAACAAGGGTTAGAGTTAGGAAGAACAGAGTTAGCTATAAATGTATCAGAGGTAAGAGATTGCACTTTGCAAATTACTCTAAAAGAAAAAAAATTAGGTTCAAAATTACTGAATTTAAATATCAGTTCTAAAGATTATTCTGGGGAATTTTTTGATGATTTATTACATCGTGGTAAAAATCCCCAGTTAGATGATTATTTAGAAGATTGTTTACAGTGTAATGGTATTATGTTTTTGGTTGATGGTAGTAGTCGGCGAAAAGATTTAGAATATGCCAATGGTTTAGATAAATTGCTGTTAGCACTTGACCGGAATGATATGGGTGGAAGTAAGCGCCGAATTGCCTTAGTATTGAATAAATGTGAACAATCTGATTTGTGGGTAAATCGAGATAAACCAGCGTTTTTAGCATCAGCAAGGTTTCCCCAAGTTTGCAGAAAATTACAATCATGGCAACAAATGGGAGGAGGTGATATAGAATTTTTTACAGCTTCGGCTTTTGGGATGTTGGGTAGTAAATATCCAGAACCAAATGTTAACTTACTCACTAAAAGTAGAGGGGGAGTAACAGCAGTAATTAAAAATCCCAAACTTTGGCGGCCTTTTGGTTTAGTTGCTCCCATTTATTGGCTTTGTACAGGTTCACGTCATCAGGAATTAGATCATGTATGAAAGGAGATCCCCGTTTTCTACCTCTCCCTAACTCTCTCCTACGAGGAGAGGGAACTGGAAGGGGATTTCAAAGCCTCTCTCCTTGTAGGAGAGAGGTTTGGAGAGAGGTCTTTTAATAAACTTTATGATTTTCTAAACATCCTCTTAGATAAAGGTTAAAAACATGAGTTCACCAGATATTGAAATTCACGAATTTAGTACAGGTATTCACTTTCAAGAAAGGGCTAATGGTTGGGTGTCCTTGGGTTTTACAGGACAATATATGAACGCTACTATTAACCCTATTCCTACAGTTGTGGAAAGGTCTATTGCTAATCAAGAATTTGCTTTAACTGAAGGATCATCTACAGAAAAACCAGCAATTATTGGACGGGTAGTAGGAAGTGGTGATGATATTTGGTCTGTAATGGCTGTTGTCACACGAGGACAGGATGAAGTGGGACGCAGTGCGGCTTTTTATCGTTATTTTTTGTGTGAGGGAATTAATAACTTACGGTTTATATTAACTTGGTGGGAACAAAACCGAAAACCAATATTTAACCCCTTAGATTTTAAAGGTAGTCCTCATTTATTTATGGGAGAATCAGGTAAACCTCACCTGACAAAAGAGGATGAGTCTTTACCGTTTGAACAAGATCAAGCAATAGTGTTATCAGCAGAAAATCAACGTGATTTATATACTCTTAACGCCTTAGCAATCATAAAATTTAACAAGTCTAAAAAAGTTTTACCTGTTGCGTGGGCTTTTAATGTAGAAGCTTTGGAAAAACCGGAGCGTTTTCAAGTAATTCAACCAGCATCACAAAGAGCCTGCGATGGATTAAAACGAGCCATTGCTAATGCTGCTCAGGTTGTTTCAGCAATAAATGTTGATGAAGCGGCGTTAAAATCTGCTATTCGGAGTTTAATGAATAGTTCTACTATCAAACCGGAAGCAGTACAGGAAATTGTTAAAGGGTTAGAAAATGAGGAAATTAAACCTGATTATTGGGAGAGTTTATTTAATGCTCAAGGTGCGGATAAAGCCATTAAGCAAAAGATTTATAGTCCCCAAATGGTGCGGTTGATAACACTGAGAGCAATGGTAATTCCAGAGACATTACCGGAGTTTTTGGAGTGGTTGAATATTCAAGGGGGTAGAAAACCTGATGAAAATCAAACTGTGTCTTTAGATTTTCAAAAAGGTATTCGGGCTTTATTTCCTAAAGAACAAATTGCAGAAGGGATTAAATATCTACTATTAAATTTATTGAATAAGAAAATATCAGTAGATAGTCTTTATTGGTTATTAACAACAAATGGTAGTGCTTGGGTTTATGCACAAAAACAATTTATTACTGATATTCAGGATGATTTACAATTAATTCATGATCATTTTTCTAGTCCTAAGACTGCATACAAAAGCAGTCCTTACGCTGATCCTAATTCAGTATTAACTAGCAGTTCTCCTGTGGAGTCTGAAAATGATTCACAATTGCATCATGTTCAACCACCAATTAAAAAGGATTCATGGCAAAATGATTTTAAATGCCAAAAGCAAATTTGGGCAACTTTAATCAATAGTTGGCAAGGTATTAAACAAGGACGCTCTAAAAGAGAAGAATATCAAACTTTTGCTGAATTATTTGACAAGTTCAGACAATATGATTTAGCTGCATATTTTTATCAAGTGAGTGATGGAATAGTTGACAAAGATTTATATTATGAAGTAGCTAATCAACAACATCGTCGCTCACCTGTTGTTTTTGGTTTACGTCTTGAACCGAAAAAGAATTTAATTGATCATGTCCTTGATTTTATTACTCTGGAGGTAGATATGAAAATTCAATTTGTTGTTCCTCTTTCACTATTAATCTTAGTAAGTGGTTGGTTTATCGGTACAAAAACTTGGCAATCTTATACTAGTGCAACTGATATTGAAAAATCTTTGTGTAGCAAGACTTTCCCATCTGGTAAAAACAAAGATATTAAAAACTGTCCGGTTATAGTTTTAAAGCCAGAGACAAGTTATAGTTTTAGTGAAATCCAGCAATTAATTCCAGCGGTTGTAGATGATATTGTTATTGAAAAAACAAACCCAGAAAAAAGTCTAGAAAGAATTTTAACAGGAGGTACAGAACTTAAACTTAACTACGGGGATTTAAAATCTGGTAAAAAGGCGACAGATTTAGCGATTCAAAAGCAATGGGTGACAGCAATTTATAATTATCAAATTACAAGGAAGCTAAAATATCAAAAAATTGCAGATAATGGGAATAAAAGCGATGAATGTAACCGGCGAATATTCTGGGTATGTTTATCGAAATCTGGAGAAGACAATGATACGAGTGATAGTGTTGATAATGCAAAAGGTTCTGATCTTTACAATAAATTGAAAAATGATATTTTAGCAGCCATAAAATTAGAACAAAGCCGGGGAATCAATTCCCCGTCTAATAGCTTAAGTCGGTTAAAACCGACTGGGAATTTAAAGGGAGGAATTGAAAATTAATTTATAGTATTTGGTAAAAAATCTCTTTCAACACCGAAAACACCAGAAAATAAATTCCCCAACCCATACAACCTGGTAACATAGAGCCAGCAAATCCCAAGAATTAGTCGGTTTTAACCGACTTGAGCTATTAGACAGGGAATTGATTCCCTGTCTGATTGACTAAAAGCTAATTGAGGAAATCAATGAACTCACAAACACAAGCATCACTAAAACCAGCAATTAGGAAATTAATCCACAGTTCCCAAGTCAAACCGGAAGCTGTGCAGGTAATTGTTGAAGGGTTAGAAAATAAGGAAATTAAATCTGATTATTGGGAAACTCTATTTAATAAAGAAGGTGCTGACATTGCAATAAAACAAAAGATTTATAGTCCCCAAATGGTGCGACTAATAACGTTGAGAGCAATGGTAATTCCAGAAACTTTACCGCAGTTTTTGGAATGGTTGAATATTCAAGCTGGTAAGCAACCTGATGAAAATCAAACGGTATCTTTAGATTTTCAAAAAGCTATTCGGGCTTTATTTCCTAAAGCACAAATTGCAGGAGGAATTAGATATCTACTATTAAATTTATTGAATAAGAAAATATCAGTAGATAGTCTTTATTGGTTATTAATGATAGATGATAGTGCTTGGATTTATGCTCAGAAAGAGTTGATAAATTATGTTCACTCTGATTTACAATTAATTGATAACTATTTTATTAGACAATATGAAAATGGTTTGTCTGACAACTTGTTTAAATGCCAAAAGCAAGTTTGGACGAGTTTAATAAATAATTGGAGAGGTATTCAACAAAGATATTATAAAGGAGAAGAATATCAACCTTTTGCTGAATTATTTGAAAAATTCCAAGAATATGACTTAGCTGCATATTTTTATCAAGTAAGTCAAAGCAACGTTTCTAATGATTTATTTTATAACATAGCCTATGAAAAATATCTCCGACTTAATCCTAATGGAGATAAACTTTCTAAAGTTTTGTTTTATGAGGTGGCTTATCAAGAATATCGCAATTCTAATATCGTTGTTTACGGCTTACTGATTAAACGGAAACCAACGTTTATTGAATTTATTATCAATTTTGTAATCCAAGGTTTGATTTCACCCAGCATAAATTTTACTAGCAGTTTAATCAAAAACACTATTGAGTTTCTCGTTGATTTAATAAAGTGGATTTTTACAGCTATCACTTGGTTATTATTTATATCAATTGGTCTGGTGTGTATTGGTTTTGCTATTCAAAATATTGGAATATTTTTTATAATATTCATATTTTACTTCATTAGTGCAGCTTCAAAAAAATAATTCAGTGAAAATACAGAAAATATGATAATCTACCTTTATATCCTATCCGTGATTGACTCAAGGTTAAATAGTTCCTAAAAATTACTGAATTGTTGTAAAATATAAATACTGCATTGAAAAATGATAAATTGCAAAAACGCCACAGTGAAACCATCATTTCCTGCGGAATGCTACCCGAACGAAGTTTGTAAATTTATGGGTTTCCTTTCCTTACTGACAATAAGAGGATAAGAAAATGAATACTAAATTACTTGATTCCCTGATTCAAATTATCAACTCTTTAAGTGATGAAGAAAAAAAGATCATCTCTCAAAATATAACTACATCGTTTCCTGTGCAGCAAAATAATTCTATAAATTTAGAAAATGAACCATTTGTTGGAATGTGGAAAGATAGAAAAGATATGGAAGATAGTAATCAATGGTTACGTCAGTTAAGACAAAATGAGTGGCAATAGGAAATGAATAACATTATTGTTGTAGATACCGATATTTTAATTGACTCTGCTAGAAGTATTCAAGTTGCTATTGATAAACTTGAATCATTAACTAACGATTATTCGATAGCAATTAGTATAATTACAAAGATAGAGCTAATCGTTGGTTGTCGCAATAAAAACGAATTACAAAACCTGGAGAAGTTTTTGCGAAACTACAAACTCAATTTACACCCTTATCCCTAAAAACTAATATTTAAGCAATCAAAATATACACCAAATATGAGAATCTACCTTTACATACTAGCCGGCATCACATCAGCCTTAATAGGCTGGAATATAGGTCAATTTTTCCTCACAGATTTGGGGTTATTCACACAATTTCCCGAAATTACTCTATTTCCCTGTATAGCCATTTCCCTAGCCTTTGGTATGGTGATGAATGAAATATTTATCAGCAACCCCACCAGACCAAAACGCAGTTTCAAAACTGCACAAAAGCCCCTACTAATAGCCTTGGGTTTAGGGATACTTTCTGGGTTAATTGCTGGTATTATGTCCCAAATCCTGTTTTTACCAATTATTCGTGTACCTACTCCCATTGTGAGAACATTAGGATGGTTATTAATTGGTAGTTCTGTAGGGATTGCAGAGGGTTTAAGTTGGCGCTGGTATAGTATGGAAGCGGGGAGTAAAAAACGCTTTCAACAAAGATTAAAAACCAGCATCATGGCCGCAAGTGGGGCGAGTTTTGCAGCAGCAATTATATTTGAAATCATTCGCTTAATGTTGGGGACAATGCCGGCAGAATTTAAAGGTATAGAAGATCCTATTGGTTTTGGTATTTTAGGTTTATTGCTAGGTGGCGTTTTTAGTCTCACTAACTCCCCTAGTTATATTGCCGCTTTGCGGGCTGGGACTGGTTTTGAGTATAGAGAAATTAAAGAGGATAAGAAACTTCCCTCATTACCAAATATCAATCAATCACATTCTTTTATTGATAAATCTGTACTTTCTTTTGTGACAGAAAATGATAATATTAAGGATGATCAAATTGAAGAAGGTTTATCTATTCAATTACCTGCAACTGGGACTATTAGAATAGGTTCTACTATCAAAGATACACACATTTCTATTCCTGGCTTACCTTTCCATCTTGCTGATATTAAATTAGAAAACCGGACAGCAATTCTCATGCCCAATGTTCGGTTTATCAAGGCAATAGAAGTGAATGGAAACAAGGTTAAATCTGGTCGTGGTATACCTTTAAAACATAATTACGTATTGACATTTTACCAAATTAAGAAAGATGGCATCAATGAAGAAAACTATTATCGCTTTGTCTACTATAACCGCTTCCTGGACCCACAAGCTTAGTTTATCTTGCCTGTTATTAATATGCTGGATATTACCTAGTTTAGCTAATGTTAAAACTTCTGAAATCGTTGGTAGTCCTACAGTTAAAGATGACAGAGTGACAATTAGAATTAAAGTCAACAATCAAGAAGATAGACCCTTAATGGGTTTAGAAGATACTAATTTTAAATTGACAGTTGATAACAAGGAAACCAAATTTAAACCTAAAGATTGGAAAAGTCCAGAAGAAAGTGTACCTCCTCCAGCTTGGATTATAGTTTTACTAGATTTTAGTGGCAGTATGAATCAAGTAGATAGTGGAGGAACTAAAAAAATAGCAGGTGCTATTAATGCGATTCGTCAATTTACTAAAATTTCTGGTGAACGCGGTGGAAATACCCAAATTTCTATAGTTCCTTTTGGAAAAGCTGGTAGTAAGTGTCCTGAATCTATTGTAAATAAAGAAACTATGGATAAGTTTCTAGCGGCGAATGATTTTAAACTGCAAAATAATCTGGATTATTTATCAAGTTTGAGTCCCTGTGCGTCTACAGATTTATATGAACCTTTAACCACAGCAGTCGAGTTTTTAGCTAATACTGAGGACTCCCGATTTTACTTACCAGAAAATTCTTCCCAACCAGAACCCAGACTATCAATAATTCTCCTGTCTGACGGATATCACAACGCAGTTAATGAAGCAACTGATTTTGCAGCTTTAACTAAGTTTCTTAAAAACAATGAAAATATTACAGTACATACTTTAGGTTATGGGTTGACACCACAACAATTAGGTGTAAAATATAAATTAGGCAGACCTGCTACTCGTGCTGATTTGAATAAACGTAAAGTACCCGAAGCAGAATTTGTAGACCAACAAAGATTAGCGAAAATTGCCAAATTAACAGGGGGAATTGCGGAGTTTTCTGGTAATGCGGAAAGGATAGCGGAGAATTTACAATTATTTCTGAATGCGTTGTTAGGAGAGTATGAAATTACCTTTACTCAACCTAATGCAGAAAGGGGTTCTAAGCACAAAGTTCAGGTGGAAGTGAGTTCTCAAGATGGTAAAGCCAAGGAATCGCAAATCATAGAATATATTATGCCTGTATTTGGGCGATCGCTGCCTTTGGGAGTACGTCTAATCATGGTAATATCAGTGTTATTTATAGTCATAATTTTTGGAATAGTCCCTTTTCACTACTGGGGAAAATATTTAAAAGCAGAAGCACAAAGGGACTAATTCTATGAGGATATTTGAAAAACATCGGCGAATATTTTTATTTTCTTTGAGTCTTTATTTTCTCACTGCTTGTTCTCAAAATCAGCCAGCAAATCAAGTAATTACTTCCCAATGTCCTACTCAACCAACAGCAGTTTTAGAAACCAACAATGTTAAACCTATTTCTCTGGGTTCTCAAGCTATTAACGAAACAGGTATGGTGACTAATAATAAATCACTTGGTTATACTTTTACAGCTAAATCAGGTGACAAACTGGTTTATAAAGCTAATCAAGATATTTGTATTTGGATTTATACCCCAGAAAATCAATTAATTACTAATCCTATTTTACCTCTTGATGGTAAATATACAGTTCAACTTGCTGCTATCAAGGGTTCTACTACTTTTGATTTAGCATTGGAATTAGAGGATAATACCCAAACTGTTAATTTATCATCTTCTCCTATTCCCACACCTGTAGAAACAACTCAGGTGACTACCCCCACATTACCAAAAGCTACAAATGCTATAACAACTCTCAAATTGATCGCTAACTGTGATGTAGTCAATATTGAATCTGGACAATTAGCACTGCGGTTTACACCCAACGGTACAGCTAAAGCAGGTTTAAATAATGGTGATCAGGTTATACTCCGAAAACAACAAAGTATTTGGGCTTATGTTACTGTCATCAATGGACCAAATAAAAAAGTTGACGGTTTGGAAGGATGGGTTAATTCTAATTATCTTTCTTGTAATAATAATGCTATATCAAATTCAAATAATGTTGATAGACCATCACCAGGGACAGCCATAAAAGATTACTATATTCAGATTAATAATCAACAGTATCAAACAGCTTGGGATATTTATCCCACCGCAGTCAAAGAAAATAAAGAATTACATCCAGATGGTTACAATTCTTTTATTGAATGGTGGGACAAGGTTGATTATGTAAATATTGATAAAGTTAGTGTTGAAGAAGAAATTCATGATAATGCTATCGTCAATATTAGCACTCGCTATAAAATGAAAAGTGGTAAAGTTTCACCTATTAAACTCAATTTTTATCTGAATTGGAATAAAGAAAATCAAAGGTGGTATGTTACTAAAATTCAACATGAATAAATATTTAATCTTAAAAAATAAAAAACCGAAAATGAAAAAACTACTTATCTATTCCACATTTCTATCAATTATCGGTTGTCAACCTGGAATGAATCCCATTGCATCTATTTCCTCTAATTCTGTCAGTTCCTCTGGTTGTGCTGATAAACCTACAGGTTCTCTCAGCAAGAAAGATGTAGAAGAAATTGTATTAAATGAAGGAACAATCACTAAATCTGGTCAAGTTAATGCTAGTAAATATCATGGTTATACTTTTACAGCTAAATCAGGTGAAAAACTGGTTTATAAAACTAATCAGGATATTTGTATTTGGGTTTATACCCCAGATAATCAATTAATTAATAGTCCTATTTTACCTCTTGATGGTAACTATACGGTTCAAGTTGCTGCTATGGGCGGTTCTACTACCTTTGATTTAGCATTGCAATTACAAAACGATGCAGATAAATCATTATCATCAGCACAACCAACACCTTTAGAAACCAGTCAAACTAATATAGAAAATTCCCCCAGAAAAGATGCGGCTGATTTTATTAGAAATCATTATTTATCTCTAAACAACCGTGAATATAGTCAAACACGGAATCAACTATCAAATCAGTTTAAAAATAAATATTCTGGTACTTATGCAGAATATCAACAATGGTGGGATAGTGTTAAAGAAATAAAGATTGGTGATGTTAAAATTGTCAATGACAATGGTAATAATGTTACTTTAGATGTTGAATTATGGTATTATATGAACACTGGTAAAATTGCTCAAGATTCTCGCAGTCGTATTTATCTAATATGGAATCAAAATGATAATAGATGGTTAATTAATGATAAATCAGAACCATAACAAAAGAACCATAATGATGAAAATTAATTCTTGTTTAGCAAATCTGAGATGATTTAATATGTTTAAAAAAATAATTGTCTACTCTACCTGTCTATCAATTATCGGTTGTCAAGCAATAGAAAATCCTCTAGCTAATGTTTCCTCTAATGCTATCAGTTCCTCTGGTTGTGCGGAAAAACCTACAGTTTCGCTGAGTGGAAAAGATGTAGAAACTGTTGCATTAAATGAAAGTACAATTACTAAATCTGGTCAAGTTAGTGCTAGTAAAAATATTGGCTATACCTTTACAGCAACAACAGGACAGAAATTAAGTTATAGCACTGATGCGAATATTTGTATTTGGGTATTTACTCCAGATAATGAAATTCTCAAAGGTGGAGAATTATCTAAAAATGGTAAATATATTATTCAAGTTGCTGCACCTCAAGGGGCAAAAACCTTTGATTTAAAAATGAGTTTAGGACTTTTAGAAACTGCTTCTAGTACCCCTACTGCATCACCTACTAACAATCCTGAAAATACTCCTGAAAATACTCCTGAAAATAATAACTCTCAATCTAGTTTAGAAAATGATAATCTCCAACCAGAAAATGATATTTCTCAAGAACAAGCATTAGAATTAGTCCAGAAATGGTATGCAGCTAAACCCCGCATATTTGCGCCGCCTTTTGATAGAGATTTATTAAATGAACTAGCCACAGGAAAACTTTATCAAAGAGTGGGAGGTGAAGAAGGTGCAATAGATTGGTTACAAAAATATAATCGTTACTATACATATAATAAATCAGCAATTACAAATGTTATGGGTTTTTCTAGTTCTGGAAGCAGACCATATATTAAAGTTAGAATTATAGAAGAATTATATTTACAAGGTGAAAAAGGAATTGATAAAACCAATTCTGGTGAATATCAAATTGATTATATTTATTTCTTTGCAAAAGAAAATGGTACATGGAAAATATATAATAATGAAAAAATATCTGATGCTGATTAATAATTTCTATTAAAAAACAATCTTTAATAAACTATATGCTTAACCCATTTAACCGCTTAAAAAACAACAAACCCCTACTATTTGGATTATACGGTGCTAGTGGATGTCTCACAGCCGCAATCCTATTAGGAGAACCATTTTTAGCCTTAACCAAAGCTAAACCAAACCCAACTTCTCCCGTCACTCCCCAAGCCATAGTTTTATTAATTGACACATCCTCAAGTATGAGTGATGGAAAATTAACAGAAGTCAAAACAGCAGCCAGCAAATTTATAGAACGTCGTGACTTACAAAAAGATCAACTAGCAGTAGTCAGTTTTGGACTAGAAATTAAAACCGCTACCCCACTCACAAACGACGCTAACACCTTAAAAAATGCCATTGATACTTTATCAGAAAATGGAGGTACACCAATGGCTGAAGGTATCAACGCAGCTATTGGAGAATTACAAACAACTGCATTAAATCGCAATATCATCTTATTTACTGACGGTGTACCAGATGACCCTAATTTGGCTTACAATTCAGCCCTAGCTACCAGAAACACGGGAGTAAAACTAATTTCAGTTGCTACTGGGGATGCTGATATAAATTATTTAACTCAAATTACAGGCGAACGCTCATTAGTATTTTATGCTAATTCCGGTCAATTTGATCAAGCATTTCGCAACGCAGAAGCCGCAATTTATAAACAATTAGTTGAATCTAATTCCAGCGAAAACTACAGTGTCACCTATTCAGTATTACGCATTGGTGGTTGGACAGCATTTTTAGCAATGGGAATATCCCTAGCTTTAATTATGGGACAAAACCGCTATATGCGCCTTCCCTTATTAACAGCAAATAAAGGAATTATTAGCACCTTTGGTAGTCTAGCTGCGGGAATGATAGCAGGTGCAACCGGACAAATCTTATTTTTACCTCTCTCTAGTATAGCTGTTTTAGAAATTATTGGCAGAATTGCAGGCTGGATAATTTTAGGTGCATTAGTAGGAGGAGGAACTAAGTTTTTTGTTCCCAATTTAAAACTAAAAAATGCTTTATTAGGTGGAACAATTGGCGGAGGAATTGGTGCTAGTGGTTTCTTAATTACAGCCAATATTTTTGGTGATATTTTGGGGCGTTTATCCGGTGCATCTATGTTGGGATTTTTTATTGGTTTAATGATAGCCTGGATAGAACAAAAGCAATTACAATCACAACCATATTTATTAGTAAATTGGACTCCAACGGAACAAACTACATATTTATTAGGGACAAAGCCAATTTTAATTGGTAGTTCCTTAAATGTAGAAATTCCCTTAAATGCCTCCGATGGATTTACACCTATTACTGCTAAAATTTTTAAAGAAGAAGAAAACATTATTATGCAATTTGATCAAGAGTATGCAGCTATAAAAAACATGAAAAAAACCAGTCAAGATTTAAAAGTCGGTGATACCCGGAAATTAGGACAAATCACTATAGAAGTTAAAGATAAAACCCTTACCGCAAATGGTTAAATAAATGGTTAAATATACATTTAATCTCAAACTTAAAGATTCACCACAACAATATACTTACACCTTAGATTTAAACCCAATTCAAGAAGATATGCCAGAACAGATTTTTACCCCCGCTATCAAAGAAGATATCCGCACAACCTTACAAAAACTCAGCCTCTCAGCAATTAAAGATCATCAACTCAACAACATTATTCAAACTTGGGTAGAAGATATTAGAGAAGGCTATAGATTTAGTTCTTTAACTCTCAATTTGCGGTTATTAATAGAAGAGAATATTGATAAACTCCATGAAACAGGAAATCAAGAAATCCCGAAAATAATTGAGCCAGATATATCAAATATAGAACCTCAATTTGGTATGCTTCCTCCTTTAAATTTTATTTAATTATTCAATTAGGAAAGAAAAATGCAGAATAATCTTAACATTAGTATTACTCCCCATCGGGAATTTATGCCAGCGGATACAGCAGCACAAAAATTATTTGTGATGTTGAAATTACGTCCTACTAAAGATGTCGCTACAAGTTCCCCACATACCACATTTACCTTTGTCATTGATACCAGTGGTTCAATGTATGAGGTAGTATCAGGAGATGTGAAACCAACTGGTATTACATATCAACAAGACGGACAAGCATATCAACAGGTTACAGGGGGAAAATCAAAAATAGATATAGTCATTGAATCCTTATTAGCATTAGTACGTTCGGGAAAATTGACCACCAGCGATCGCATTGCTATAGTCCAATTTGATGACAACGCTTCCCAAATTATCGGTTTAACCAGTGCTACAGAAATTAATCAACTAGAAAATGCGATCGCCCAACTTCGGGACTTTTCCGGTGGTACACGCATGGGTTTAGGATTACGTCGGGCATTTGATATCTTAAGTGAACAACAAATGACAGTCAGACGCACCCTATTATTTACTGATGGACAAACATTTGATGAAGATCAATGTCGGTCAATTTCTAGTAATTTCGCCACCAATAATATCCCCATTACCGCATTAGGAGTAGGAGAATTCAACGAAGATTTACTTACCCATCTTAGCGATTCTACAGGAGGAAAATTACTTTATATTGTCCCAGGAACAGCCATAGGTACACAAATTTCTATCCTTGATTTACCCAATAAAATTATAGACGAATATAGCCAAGCCCAACAAGAAGTGATCACCAATCTAGCCTTAACAGTAAAAACAGTTAAAGGAGTAGAACTGACTAGAATTGTTCGCGCTTACCCCACCCAAGCCGAATTTCCCATTAATCAAGATCCTCATCCTTTAGGGAATGCGATCGCTAATGACGAAACCATATTTATCCTCGAATTTACTATTAATAATCGCCCCGCTGGTCGTGTGCGTATCGCCCAACTTGGACTCACTTACGACATACCTGGACAAAAAATACGCGGTGAACTTCCACCACAAAACCTAATTATCCAATTCGTTTCTGGACAACAAAATGCCGCCCAAGTCAATCAAGAAGTTATGGATTATGTACAACAATGCAACATAGCCAACCTCGTCAACCAAGCCACAAAAATAGCCGAACAAGACCCACAAAAAGCAGAACAAATATTAGAAACAGCCCGACGAATGACCATGAAAATCGGCAATAAGGACATGACAGAATCCTTAAACAACGCCCAAGAAGAACTCCGAAAAACCAAAAAAATCTCCGATGGAACTCGGAAAACCGTTAAAATGGGTGCAAAAGGTAAAACCGTTAAAATGGGCAACGATATTAACGAAATACTTTCAGAAGAAGAAATGCGAAAACTCACAGGAACATAAATACAGCAGAAGTCAGCAGTGAGAAAGATTCAAACATCAATAATTGACACAATATAGAATCTTAAATTGCAAAACTCCAACTATAAAACTTTGCGTCTTTGCCCCTTTGTGTCTTTGCGCGAAAAAAATTAATAATTAAAAATGAGGAGAAAACACCATGATTACTTGTACAGTTTGCGGCTATGATCAAAATTCAGACAACTCAGAATTTTGTAACGCTTGCGGTTCAGAACTACAAGCCATAGTCACACCACCACCAAAAATAGAACCCACCTTAGCACCTACAGTCATTCAACCAACTACACCACAACCCAACAATCCTCCAATTATTTCTGAATCTCCCACAATTATCAACACATTTACAAAAGCCAAACTAACATCTAAACAAACAAACGCCCCCATACCAGAATTTATCCTAGATAATAACGCCATTGTTGGCATATTTGATCCAGACACAGGACCAGTAGAAATTGATTTAGAAACATTTTTTGGCGGAGAAACAGTATCTCGTAATCATGCCGAAATTTATCAAGAACTAGGAACATGGAAAGTCAAAGACTTAGGTTCTACCAACGGAGTATTTATCAAACCACCAGGACAAACTCGCTTTAGTGCCAGAATTACCATACCCACCCCCTTAAACTCAGGTGATGAAATAGCATTTGGTAAAGTTAGATTTCTCTTTCAAACTATCTAGAAAATCAAAAAAACTCTCTTGTGGGGTGGGCATCTTGCCCGCCAGCCACTGCTATATTTATTGCAAATTCCATGAATGAAATGACAAATCAAAACCCATTAACAATTAAAGAAAACATCTGTTTTCAAATAGATAACCTGCAAATAGAAATCATCTCCTATTTAGGACAACTCACACCTGATATTTATTATTTTCAAGTCAATATCATATCTGAAAAACCAGGTTTACTGAGAATAGGTGCAACTAACAGCGCACTCAACCGAGAACTAGAACTGAGAAAAAGACTAGGTGATTACAAACTCATTACCGAACTACTTGCACATAGAGAAGACAATATAACTATTGATATTAAACCCCAAAATACACCGGAAAATGAAACTATCTTTTCTCCTATTACAGAAATAGATACATCCTCAGAATATTTAGAAGATGAATATTTAGAAGACGAATATTTAGAAAAAGAATATTTAGAAGACGAATATTATCCAGAAACAGAAATTAGCACCAATATATCAAATCAAAAACTTATCCTTCTTACCTACCTTCCCAAGGAAAATCAGACCCTAGAAACTTGGCTAAAAACCGAACATTCTTTAGAAGAATCAATATTTTTAACCAGCCAAATATGTCAACTATGTCGCTATCTTTATCAAAGAGAATGGTGTTTTATCAATATCCTTCCCCAATTTATTCAAATGGGAACACCTATACAATTTTTCGATATTACCAGTGCCTATCCTTTGGGTGAAACTCTCAATTCTGGGTTAATAGGAACTTATTGCGCCCCCGAATTAGCATACTGTAAAAACCCCATTCATGAAACAATGAGTAGTTATACAGTTGCAGCATTATTATATCAGATAATTCACAACAAAACCCTATCAACAGATCAAACCATAGAAATACAAATTAATCCCATTCCTATTATTTATCAAATTCTCAAAATTTGTTTATCTTCCCTGCCAGAAGAAAGATTTCCTCTAGAACAACTATTAAAAATATTAGTTCGCACCCGCCAAAACATTAGCACACCCAAAATTAACTGGCAAATAGCCAGTAGTTCTACCGTTGGACTATCAATAAACCGTTTACAAAATGAAGATAACTATGGCATTAAACAACATAAAATCAGTGATACAGAAACCATCCTCTTAGCTGCGATCGCTGATGGTATGGGGGGAATGTCTCAAGGCGAATTAGCCAGTCAATTGGCAATAAAAACAGTTTTAGAAACACCCATTTTTTTCCAATATCAAACCATAGAACAATACCAAGAATGGTTAACAAACCTATTCATTCAAACAAATGAAACAGTATCAAATCAAGTTAAAGATGGGGGAACAACCCTCAGCATCATTTTAGCCATATCCCAACAATTAATAATTAGTCATGTTGGTGATACTCGCATTTACTTACTACGTCAAGGAGAAATAAAACAACTCAGTCAAGATCATTCTCTAGTCGCCATGTTAGTAGCTAGTGGACAAATTACAGAAACCGAAAGTTTAGAACATCCAGATAGAAATGTTCTGACAAAATCTATCGGTACAAAACGCAGATTAAGTGATGGTTACGTCCAAGATTTAAAACAAACTACTCCAGAATTATCTATGCAACTAGAGCATCAAGATATTCTTTTACTATGTTCTGATGGGGTTTGGGACTTAGTGCCTAAAAACGAAATAGCGGAAATTTTCACCCCTGATAAAAACTTACAAACATCAGTTAATTTGACTATCAATAAAGTTTTAGAACGTGGTGCATCTGATAACGCTACCCTTTTAGCATTACAATTTTTAATCAATTCATAGATCCCCGACTTCTTTAAGAAGTCGGGGATCTTATTCTCATTAATTACCAATTACCAATTATGTCTATTCAATGTCCAACCTGTCTCACAGATAACTACGATAATGAAACTAGCTGTATCGCTTGCGGTACACCTTTAACCTCTTCTTCCACTACATCAAATCTGCATTTATCCCCAGGAACATTATTAGGGAATGGCAGATATAGAATAGATAACATATTAGGACAAGGTGGCTTTGGGATTACTTATGCAGCAACTTATCTGCAAAATTCCGCTAAAGTTGCCATTAAAGAACTATGGCCAGAAAATGCAGCTAGACAAGGTAATACAGTTCTGTGGCCAATGTCCATTACCCCTATGCAGCGTCAACAACAACTGCAACAATTTCAATTAGAGGCTAACTATTTACAAAAATGTGTTCATCCTCATATCGCTAAAATTTATGAATGGTTTACAGAAAATGATACCGCATACATGGTAATGGAATTACTTGTTGGTAAATCATTAGATAAAATATTGCTAGAAACAGGACCACTAGAAGAAAATCGAGTTAAAAATTACTTTGTGCAAATTGCTGATGCTTTAAAAGTTATTCATAGTCATAATTTACTCCATCGAGACATCAAACCAGAAAATATTATTATTGTTCCTCCCAATAAAGCTGTATTAATTGATTTTGGCGCAGCTAGAGAATTTATTGCCGGTCAAACTGGGGATATGACCCGAATATTAACCCCTGGATATGCACCTTATGAACAATATATTCAAAAAAGTAAGCGTTTTCCCAGTACAGACCTTTATGCTTTATGTGCATCAATGTATGAATTATTAACGGGAAAATTACCAATAGAAGCCACAGATAGAGCCAGTGCTTTTTTACAAGGTAGTTCTGTGGATAAATTAATATCACCCCGACAATTACGCCCTAATTTAAGTTCATTGATAGAAAAAGTTATTCTCACAGGAATGCAATTTAGAGTAGAGGATAGATTTCAAACGGCTGATGAATTAATTAATGCACTTCAAGGTAAATTTATTTCTCCTCAACATCAACGAGCCAAGGAATTAGTCAAACAAGGTCAACTAGCTGATGCCGTTCAAGCATATCAAAAATATTTACAACTTGCACCAGATCATGGAGAAGCAGCCGTAGAACTAGCATTATTACAAATATATCTTGATGATCAACAAGCAGAAACAGCCGCAGAAATAGCCATTCGATTACAACCTAATGACGGCAGAGGTTATGGAGCTTTAGGACTGATTAATTGCCGTCAAAAAAATTGGGAAGAAGCAGTTAAGAATTTACAGAAAGCCGTTCAATTAGCTCCTCAAGAGGCTTGGATACAAGCTAATTTTGCTTGGGCATTAGGTAAATTTGGTAAATGGAAAGATGCAGAAAATACAGTAAATAAAGCATTACAATTACAGCCTGATTGTACCTTTGCTTTGGCTTTGCAAGCTTGGATATATGTACAGCAACAAGAATGGAAATTAACTATTCGTGCAGCTACACAAGCAATATTTAAATTACAGAATCAGCAAAATAGTCATGGAAAAGAGTTACAATCTAGCCTATATCCTTATTTAATTATAGCTTTAGAAAAAGCCGTTGTCACTAAACAAGCTAATGATGTAGATAGAAGAATTGAAGAATTCATTAATCAAGTGCCTGATAGTGCTATAGCTTGGGGTTTAAAAGGTTGGAAACAAGCAACTAAATATTTATGGCAAGATGCTATCAGCAGTTTTGAAAAAGCCAGTCATCAAGCATCAATTATAGATTGGGTATTAATTAATTACGCTATTACTCAGGAAAATTTACAAAATTATCAAAGTGCTATTCAAATCTATGACAATTATCTACAAAAATTTACGCCTCAAGCTTTTATTTTATTTCGTCTCGGTACTTTATATGCTCAAATAGGAGAATGGCAAAAGGCAAGGTTATATCTTGAAAAAGCGATTAAATATAATCATATTTATGCTGAGGCCTATCATAATTTAGGTTGGGTATTGCTGAATATTAAAAGTCAAGATGGACAAGTAGAAAACTGCCGAGAAATGTTATCTGCTTATAGTAAAGCCACAGAATTATATGGAAAAGAACAAAAATCACCAATGAATGCAGGTATTAAACAGGCTTTTCAATTGGTGGGAGTGAATATTTAGAACATATTGAGGTACACTCAGGATACTTGCAATTTAGGACACATTGTAAACCAATATTGCAGAAACCGATTTTAAGATTTACTAACTTGCCCAAAAATTGTACAGAGACATTCAATATTGCTATATTGGTTCTGATCAATGTTTGAGTCTAGGGTCATAAATTGAATTACGTCTTTAGATACAATGCTTTAACTTTGACGTAGCCTGCAGGAATCGCTTCACTCGCAGTAGCCATCGCTTCTCTTTCCTTCAGTCTCGTAAGGGATACAAGACGCTGTATTATTGGTCCATCGGTTGCAGCAACAACCAGAATTGCACAATCCATCTGAGCAGCGCCCGTGATCATATTTTTTACATAATCAGCGTGATCTGGGCAGTCAACGTGAGCATAATGACGTATTGGAGTATCGTATTTTACATGAGAGGTATTGGTAGTGATACCACGCGCTCTTTCTTCTGACACATTATTGATTTGCTCGAAAGATCGCGCCTCACCACCATAGGTCTTGGCAAGAACAGTAGTAATGGCAGCAGTGAGCGTTGTTTTACCGTGATCTACGTGACCGATGGTGCCAACGTGAACTTGCGGTTTTTGTCGTTCAAATTTTTCTTTAGCCATGATGAATACTTGATAGCTGTGGTTTTCTTCAGGTGGCGATGAAAGTCGCTAACCCTTCTCATAAACAATGCGATTCCTAGGTCGCGCCTCGCTTTGGTGAGAAATCCGGGTCCAGACTCCACTGTTTTTGAAGGCAGAGCCTTCTAGAATTCATTCCCATACAGAGTATAGGAACGAGAGATCGGAACGAGAAATTATTTTAATGTTTTTGGATTTTTAATTCACATTGTTGGAAAATATAATTCACCGCAGCAAATAATTTATCTAAATCTTGAATCATATACAGATTTTTATTTCGAGTAAATACATCACCAACCAACTTTCCAAATTGCCATATTTTCCCGTTAGAAACAATTCCAAAAACATCACTAACAAAATCATCATTAATTCTCTGAACTGCGATCATTTCAGCTAAACACTGACTCCAACCTTCTTCAAATTTGTCTTGTTTAGCTTCAACCATCAAAAAATAAGGTTTATCAAAAACAATTGTACTTAAAGAGTTTCGCTGTGTCACAGTATAATCAGGAATACCTGATAAATCCTCATCATAAGCTAATGCTTCATGACTCCAAAGAGTTAATTTACTTCGATAAGGTTTCCATACTTCTTTCAATACTGGATAAATGAGATTTTCACAAATAGCATCTTCGGAATTATCAATAACTCCATCTGTAAATAGCAAATCTAATTCCTCCTGAAAAGATTCCTTAGCCGGAAATTCTACTTCCAACATAAAATTAGATTGCACATACTTGATTTGAAACTTTTTAATAACTGAACTAATACTTTTATAATTGCTAAATGCCATAAAATTCTGTCAATCCTTAAATCCTGTAGATCTTGATATGGCTACGCTATTAAACAATAGTGCGTTCCGTTTTATTGCTTTGCGAACGTTCATCTACTTACAATTAATACCTTGTCCATTTCCTGCTTTGTTGGGTTTCATGCTAATTGCTCCGCGTTCACGCAGTGTCCCGCAGGGATACGTTCACGTTCCACAACCCAACCTACAAATCAATGCTTTTTCCAATTTGAACAAGGTATTGACAATATAACAATTTTTTAGCTTAACAGCAAGAAGCCCCACGTCTCACTCTTAGGAGCGTGGGATGAATTGCGTAGCGTGCCATGTGAGTTATTTCTTCCATCGGTGCATCTATCTAAAATACCTCTTTCCTTCAGTCCCACAAGGGATACAAGACGCTATCTGCAAAGAAGCAAGGTACAGACGTCAATCCTCACACCTAAAGAATTGGCTGAAATTGGGTGTGGAAGATGTCCATATTATTAAAACGAGTAGAGTCAGCTTTAGGGTCGCAACCTACGATCATGATGCGTTGACCCATTTCAGCCATAGCGGCTAAAGTATTTTGAGAAGTGGTAGATTTACCGATACCGCCCTTGCCGTAGAAAGCTATCTGTCTAATTTTTTCTTCAGTCATTGTTCGTGTTTCCTAGAATTAGTTAATTGGTGGTTTTGTCTGGTTCTCACGGCCAAAGTTCTACGGCGGTGAGCGTTTGTAGAACGTCGCTATCTATGGAGGCGATGGGCAAAGCCCCGCCAGGAGGCGAACGCTCTACAGAAAATAGAATCAGTGTTGAGTGCATTGTATTTATGAGGTTGTGAGGATTTTTTCTTTGTCTGTTGTAGGGGTTTAGCACTGCTAAACCCTTACCATTAGCTGTTGTTTACTAAACTGCTTCGACAATAATTTCTTTACTGATGCGATCGCGTAATCTCGCTTCAATCGCAATCTTTAAAGTGGCTGTGCTGCTAGAACATGAACCGCAAGCACCTTTAAGAATTACCTTAATTTTATCGCCTTCAACATCATAAAGTTCTACATCTCCCCCGTCGGCGATTAAAACGGGTCGGACTTCTTCATCTAATACTTTTTGAATCAGAGCAATTTTTTGAACTGTAGTTAATGGTCTTTGTTGCTCTGAACTGGGAATTTCTGTTTTAGCATTTGCCTTGTATCTGTAGAGATTTTTGTTGGCGGCTTCCTGCTTTACTTCTCTTATTATATCATCAATCTTCGTTAAACAAGAACCGCATCCGCCACCAGCTTTTACATAATTTGTTACTTGCTCTGCACTGAAGAGATTGTTTTGTGCAACTGCTTTCTTGATCTTAGCATCAGTTATTCCGAAACAGCTACAGATGAGGACACCTTCTTCATCGTCATGTGCCTCTAGAGGAATGCCACGATAATTATAAATGGCAGCTTCTAGAGCCTCTTGACCCATAACAGAACAGTGCATTTTCTCTTGAGGTAAACCACCTAAATAATCAGCGATTTCCTTATTTGTCACACCCAAAGCTTCATCTAAAGTCAGACCTTTAACCATTTCAGTTAAAGCGCTCGAAGAAGCAATCGCACTGGTACAACCAAAAGTTTGAAACCGAGCATCGAGAATTTTATCTGTTGCTTCTTCAACTTTCAAATGTAATCTTAAAGCATCACCACAAGCAATACTTCCCACTTCACCAGTTGCCAGTTTCACACCAGCTTCGCCAGTTTCTTCAATAGCACCCTGGTTTTTGGGATCGTAAAATAACTCTAATACTTTATCAGTGTAGTCCCACATAGTTAATTTTAGATTTTGGATTTTAGATCGGTGATTCGTAATTTTTGATTAGTCAGCAGTCAGTTTTTACTTACTACTGACCACTGACTAATGACTAATGTACGGGCGAAGCATTCGGAGAAAAGCCTTTGGGAGAAACCGATAATTGATCATCCTAATGCTTCGCCCCTACGGATTGTTGTTGTAACCAACCTGCTTCATCATTTTTGAAGGGAGATAAAGCTCGGAGACGGTCAACAATTTCCGGCATTACTGCTATTACTTGATCAATTTCAGCTTCGGTTGTGTAGCGAGAAAGACTGAAGCGAATTGAGCCATGTAAAGTAGTGTAGGCTAAACCCATTGCCCGTAAAACGTGGGAAGGTTCAAGAGAACCAGAAGTACAAGCAGAACCAGAAGAAGCACAAATACCGTACTTATTTAAAGAGAGCAAAATTGCCTCACCTTCAATATATTTGAACCCGATATTTGTAGTATTTGGTAATCTATGTTTGATATCACCATTTACTTCACAGTCAGGAATGTGGGATAGAAGAGATTTCTCTAAATAATCGCGCAACTTTGTTAATCTCTGAGATACTTCTTCTAAATGTAACAGTTCTAATTCCGCAGCTTTGCCAAGAGCAATAATTCCCGGAACGTTCTCTGTACCGCCTCTGCGTCCTCGTTCTTGATGTCCACCAACTAAGAGAGGACGGAAACGAACCCCACGTCTCACATACAAAGCACCAATACCTTTAGGAGCATGAATTTTGTGACCAGATATAGTTAACATATCTATGGTGCTGGTCTTCATATTCAAGGGTATTTTGCCTACCGCTTGCACTGCATCAACGTGGAAGATAGCGCCGTATTCCTTAACCATAGCACCAATTTCTTCAATTGGAAATATCGTGCCGGTTTCATTGTTGGCATACATCATTGTTACCAAAGCAGTATTACCAGTTAGAGCAGCTTCTAACTCACTCAAATCCATTTGTCCATGAGAATCTACCGACAAATAGGTAACTTGATAACCTTTAGATTCTAATTGTTTGCAGACATTTAAAACTGCCGGATGTTCTACTTGGGAAGTGATGATATGACGTTTTTCAGGTTGAGCTAATAAAGCAGCATGAATAGCAGCATTATCGCCCTCAGTTCCGCAACTGGTAAAAACAATTTCTGATTCATCTGCTCCCAGTAAAGCAGCAACTTGTTCTCTAGCTATTTTTACAGCCTTCCCAAGTTGTCCACCAAAAGTGTGCATACTAGAAGGATTAGCATAATAGTCCGTCAAATAAGGCATCATTGCCTCAACAACTTGAGGATCTATTTTAGTGGTGGCATTATTATCAAGATAGATACAATTATTTTGCATGATTTTCCATATAAAAGTATAAAGTAGGGGCGAAGCATTCGGGCGATAAATTATCGGTTTTGTCCAAGACTATTTTCCCAATGCTTCGCCCTTACAGGGGCGATAAATTATCGGTTTTGTCAAAGACTATTTTCTGAATGCTTCGCCCTTACAGGGGCGATAAATTATCGGTTTTGTCCAAGACTATTTTCCCAATGCTTCGCCCTTACAGGAGTCAGAAATTCAGAAGAAAGATAAATATAAATATTCTCTATTTCCTATTTCCTCTTAACTGTTACCTGTCACCTATATAACTATTGGTCCTTGATGCTTTTGCAATTGTTGGGCAATCTTTTGGGAATAGGATTTATACCAATTCTCCCAATAGTCTTGCTTATTGGTTAACTTTGCTCTCACACGGTTGTAAGTAGCAAACCAACTTTCCCAATAATCACTAGGTTGTTTAATGCAACCATCAACAGTAGGACAACTGGCTTTACATTGAGGTACGGTGTGAATACTACCAGCGCAATTTGTGCAAAGTTCCGAGTCAATCCAGTAATTACCGTCAACTTCTTGAATTGCACCGGTAGGACAAACAGATAAACACAACTTGCAGGAAATACACTGGCTAGTAATTTCGTAAGCCATGATTATTTACCTTTGTGGGAATTGGTGAAGAGGTAATAGGTGATTGGTAATTGGTGATTGGTGATTGGAACATATTACCCATTCCTATTACCCATTACCTATTACCCATTACCCATTAGCCTTAACATATTGCTCGTAAAATTCTAAAGCAACCTTTTCAATTACGTCATAGGCTTCAACAGTTTGGATTCCTGCTGCTTCTAGTTTTTCCTTGGGACAATTGCCTATTTTCGATACCAAGACTGCTTTACAATCTGCAATTGATTTCATTATATTGTCTGCGGTAGCTGCTTCGCTGTAACCACCTTGACAATATTGATCAATCTTGCGGTGACTAACAAAACGAACTTCATTACCATCAACTTCATAAACTTGAAATTCTTTGGCGTGTCCGAAATGTTGGTTAACTAATCCACCACCTTTTGTTGCTACTGCAATCAAGATTTTAGGACTATTAGCAGATTTTTTGCCAGTTGATGCTTTATCTTTTGCAGCCTTAATTTCTTCTCTAAATTTCTCAATCCCTTCGTGAACTTCTTGACGAGTTTCAAAGTTATATTCTGGAGCCATTTCCATGAACTTATCTTTAGTAAATTCTTGGCTACGATCTTCTCCTAATAATCCTACCGCATCGGCTCGACACTGGCGACAGTGGCGCATCATTTTCATGTTACCAGAACAGCTATCTTGAACTTCTTTCAGTTCTTTTCCTGTTGGTCCACGTTGACCAGTTAAACCGAAATGTGTACCATGTTCTGGTGCAGAAATGAGCGGCATAATGTTGTGTAAGAATGCTCCTCTTTCACGAATAGCCTTATTAACTTCTACCAAATGTTTGTCATTAATTCCGGGAATCATTACGGAATTAACTTTGCATAAGATATCAGCTTCTTTGAGAGCTTGCAATCCTTCCAATTGTTTTTCTAGAAGAATTTTTGCCCCTTCAATCCCTCTGTAACGTTTGCGTTTATAGTGAACCCAAGAATAGATTTCTGCACCTATTTCGGGGTCAATGGTATTAAGGGTGATAGTAACGTGATCTATATTTAATTGCTTGATGCGATCAATATGTTCTGTCAGCATCAAACCGTTAGTAGATAAGCACAATTTAATATCTGGTGCTTTATCGGCAATTAATTCAAAAGTCCGAAAAGTTTTTTCTGGATTAGCCAAAGGATCACCAGGACCAGCAACTCCCAACACAGTCATTTGAGGAATTTTTCCGGCAATTACTAACACTTTATGGGCAGCTTCTTCCGGTGTGAGTAATTCACTCACTACTCCAGGACGACTTTCGTTAGCGCAATCATACTTGCGGTTACAATAGTTACATTGAATATTGCAAGCTGGAGCAACGGCAACGTGCATCCGTGCATAGTGATGATGAGCCTCTTCACTATAGCAGGGGTGTTTAGAAATGCGTTCTATGAGTTTTTCATCCATTTCTGGAGTTGTGGTGCTGTCGCAACCGCAAGCAGCAGATGTAGCAGGGGCGATAATGGCATTCTCAAAGTCGGAGGTGAGAATATCTGTAGCAGGTAGTGTCATTGAATTTCGCTGTTGGAGGTGGACTTGAGAGCCACTGTGGGAGATGCTTTTACTACTGCCAATATCTAAATTATTTTAGACATGGTGCTAATCTCATCCCTCCACTCACTTTTGACTGCTAACTTGGTTTTGTTAAGGAGCGTTAAGTGATTGGCGATAAATGATTTATAGCAGCCCTTTTTTTTGCCCCCCTTCGTTGACAGGGGATAGAACTTATTGGATTTATTATGTTTGTACTCAAATCCTTAAATCCTTGCATTGCAACGATACAAAAATTAAAAAAGATTTTTTCGGGTAGGGGTACGAGTATTTATAGTGAGGGGTACGAGTATTTATCATGAGGGGTTCAGGATTTCTTTGTACTCATCTCCAAGTCAATACCTGTAAGGATTTCAGCTATCTTTTTATTGGGTTTTCTTGATATTCGACTGTACTCAACTTTTCGGCAAATTATCCTGAAAACTCTTGTTTATCAGGGATTTGAGGATAAAAAACTGGAGTAAGACTAATCCGACTACTCCAGATCCGAGCGAAATTCAATTCTGTATACAACCTATCATTTTTTTTCGGGTAAAAATGCAATTTATATTTTTTTAATTTTTCGATTATTAATGATATAAATTGTAGCTGTATATCTTGCTGTATAAGGAATATACCTTTGCTATATCATCTATATTAATGCAGATAATTTGCAAAAGATTTAATTTTTTGATCATTATTTATTGGTGATTAGTTATAATTTTGTTAGCCATAAACTTTCGATTATTACTACTATATATATATAGTGAACAAACCAAATTAGGGAAAATGTGATGAAAGCTGTTATTATCCATATAGATATAAAAGGTGTGAAACTTCTGTTCAATGAGCCTGTTTCTGCCAGAAAAGTTGTAAACTGAATAATAAACAGATTTGATATACATTACTAACTAAGCGTAATTCCCAATGACCACTAAACGCCATTACCACATTATTACCTTCGGTTGCCAAATGAATAAGGCCGACTCTGAGCGCATGGCTGGCATCTTAGAGGACATGGGCTTTGAGTGGTCAGAAGACCCAAATCAGGCAGATTTAATCCTTTACAACACCTGCACCATTCGGGATAATGCGGAACAAAAGGTATATTCTTATTTAGGTAGACAGGCCAAACGCAAGCAGGAAGAACCTGATTTAACTTTGATTGTTGCTGGTTGTGTTGCCCAACAAGAAGGGGCAGCTTTACTGCGACGGGTGCCAGAATTAGATTTAGTCATGGGACCCCAACACGCTAACCGTCTGAAAGATTTGCTAGAGTCGGTTTTTGCAGGTAATCAAGTTGTCGCTACTGAAGAAGTTCACATTTTTGAAGATATCACCCAACCGCGTCGGGATAGTCAAGTCACAGCTTGGGTAAATATCATTTATGGCTGTAACGAACGTTGTACTTATTGTGTAGTTCCTAACGTCCGTGGTGTGGAACAGTCTCGCACACCAGAAGCGGTTAGATCCGAAATTGAACAGTTAGCGAGACAAGGGTACAAAGAGATTACGCTCTTGGGTCAAAATATTGACGCTTATGGACGAGATTTACCCGGTTCTACTCCCGAAGGTCGTCACCTGCACACATTGACAGATTTACTTTATTATGTACATGATGTACCGGGCATTGAACGCATTAGATTTGCCACGAGTCATCCGCGTTATTTTACAGAAAGATTAATTAAAGCTTGTGCAGATTTGCCCAAGGTATGCGAACATTTCCATATTCCCTTTCAGTCTGGTGACAATGAGCTTTTAAAAGCTATGTCACGGGGTTATACACACGAAAAATATCGCCGGATTATTGATACTATTAGAGGATATATGCCAGATGCGTCAATTAGTGCTGATGCGATTGTGGGTTTTCCCGGTGAGACAGAAACACAGTTTGAAAATACTTTGAAATTGGTGGAAGATATCGGTTTTGATTTAGTGAATACTGCGGCTTATTCACCCCGTCCTGGCACACCTGCGGCTTTGTGGGATAATCAACTCAGTGAAGAGGTAAAAAGCGATCGCTTGCAAAGATTGAATCATTTAGTTAATATTAAGGCAGCCGAGCGATCGCAACGTTACTTTGGCCGCATTGAAGAAGTATTAGTAGAAGCTCAAAACACCAAAGACACAAATCAAGTCATGGGAAGAACCGGCGGAAATCGGCTTACGTTCTTTACTGGTGATATTAATGAACTTAAAGGACAAATAGTCAAAGTCAAAATTACCGAAGTTCGGGCTTTTAGTTTAACTGGAGAAGTGGTAGAAGTTCGTCAACCAGTGACAGTTTAAAAAAAATACAGGAGTATGGTGTCAGCTACAGCACTTCCCGGTGTTATGAGGTACATATCTAGCGGGCAAGATGCCCGCACTACAAGAGTTTCATGATTCAACTTTGTACCTCATAAGAGCGGAAACCGCTGTATACTCCCCGTCCGTAATCTCAGGCAAAAAACCTGAAAAACGACTTTGCATGGGGCGTTATGCTTCGCTAACAGACCCTAACAGGTAGATTTTAATATTTCTAACTCCTCTCTCACAGATAATGATTGATAACCCAAAGCAAAAGCCTGGGAACTATCTAAAGAAACATCTTTTGGCCTTGCTGCTGCCATTTTCACATCTGCCTGAAAACAGGATTTTAATTTATCATTTGGAAGTTGTAAGATTTCAACTAATATTTTCCCAAATTCATAACGGGAAATTCTCTCTTTTCCACCTAAATGAATGATCCCATTAACCTTTCCTAAAGCTAATAATAACCCTTTCGCGGCTGTATTTGCACTAACCGGAGTGCGAAATTCATCTATAAATAAACTTAGTTCTTTTCCGTCTTTCAATATTTGGATAAATTGCTGAATAAAGCTTTTAGCTGTGGGTGTTTCCCTGCCAAACATTAACGGCATTCGACAAATAGCCGCTTGGGGATATACTTTTAATATACCTGCTTCAGCTTCGACTTTTTGTTCACCGTAAATATTAACAGGTGATACTTGATCTATTTCTTGATAAGGTGCATTTAAACCATCAAAAACTAAATCGGTAGAGGTAAAAGCTAAAGGTAAAGAATTATCAGCACAAAGTCCCGCAATATCACAAGAGGCTGTAACATTGATTTTATAAGATTCCTGGGAATGAAGTTGACAATAATTTGGTTGAGATTGGGCAGCAGTGTGAATTACTGCATCTGGTTTGATATCATTAAATATCCCTTTTAATTCCTGAAAGTCTGTTAAATTAACTTTCACCATTTTAATATCAGGTATTTCTAGAAAATGGGTATGATATGTACCATAAACTTCCCATCCTAGCTGCGCTAATTGACAAAGATGCCAACCTAGAAATCCACTAACACCTGTAATTAAAAGTTTTTTCATATATCTTCGCTAGAAGTACATTATAGCGGTTATCGGTTGAATGAAATACAATCCCAAACCCAACTAGATAGTCAAAACATAAAATGATTAATTTGTGCAGTGCATAAGTCCTAAAATAGACTATGCAGCATTAGCCATCAGCCTAACTGCGGGTCTATCTGTAATAGTTGGCAACCGGAAACAACTCATTGGCAATGTGACAATCGCCACAGTATTGCCAAGCATATCGAAAAATTCAACACTGTAGCCTGTTTCTAGTCCGGGAACATTATGTTGTTCAACTACTGTGCCAATGTCCCCAGCATATACATTTTCTTCGGGAAGATCACGCAATAAAATTACATCTGAGTAAAGGATAAAATTCATGAAAGTATTTTACAAGATTAGCGATCGCGCTAAGACGGTAATTTCTCTATTGGATAAGGTAAAGTCTTTGTTAACACGACTGGACGGTTAGCAGCAGTTGGCTGGAGATAAATTGATATACGAATATCACAATTTTTTGCATCTTCCGTCAAAGAAGGTCTTTGTGCTGTTGCTTCGAGTGAAAGCTTGCCTGGTCCATCAATTATGATTTCGTGTCGTGTACTTTTAATTGTTAAAGAGCCAGGTTTACCTCCTGCAAATCCATAGTCACCAAGAGCAGGATTTAAACTAATCGGATTAGACTTAAATGTTGGAATTCCAGGAATTTCAAACTCTACGCGACATCGATGAAATGGAATGATCACACGCTCTCTACTTTTAGGAATAATGTACAACTCTGAATTTAACCGCAATTCATCGGAATGATAATTTCCTACAGAATCTTCTCCTGCAATCGTTGCTGTCAGTTCAATGTCGCCAAGAATTTCAATTTCCGGTAAAAGTTCAAGTGGTGCAAGTAATCGAATGAGATCAGAACGACGTGCGGATCTTATAGCCGTATTTTCACGCCAAGGAACTTCAAGTTCAACAACAACTCCTTTCACAGAGCCAAAAGCTTGATTTTTAACAACAAAAGGAGCGCGATCAGTTTCAAATACCAAAGCTACAACCGTTTTTTCATCAACAGGAATGTTCAATGAAGAAATCATTGTTGGAGCAAGCTCATTAAAAAATGACTCTACAGTAGGATACCAACTAGCGATATCAGCAACATTAGCTCCAATCACACAATCAGCACCTTCTTTTTCATCAACGCCTATTAACCAAAGTATATTCTCTCCTCGCGCAGCATTAGCATGACCAGCAATTCGACGAGCAGCTTTCTCTCCAGATATCCAGGTTGCCTTTAATTCAACCAAAAAATCTTCGTTAGGTTGACCACTTTTAACACTATCAATTACTCTCAATGCCCAACTTTCGATTTGTCTAGAATTCATATCAATCTTCAATAATGCTCCATCAACAATTTTAAAATAGTCTAGTGCAAGATCAACCAATAAATTCTAAATTACTCTACCTTATCAATAATATGAAAATCATCCAGACTTGAACACTAGATTTTTAATTTAATACTTTTAAAACAGCATCTAATTCACATATTTAAACTAAACTCTTGCTCTCTCTCCGTGCCTCTGCGTGAGAAAGAAAAATGTAATTAATTCACCCAAAAATAGCTGTAATTTAATCTCACGCAAAAAACCCCAAAAACAACTTTGCGCCTTTGCGTGAGAATATATTCCTACAGAGTTTGGAAATAAGCCTCCAAAGCCTCATGTACCAAATCAGTCATCGGTCGTTCTTGTTTTTCCGCCGTTTCCTTGAGTTGCGCGTAAAAATCATCCCGCAGACTGATGCGGTGACGGGACTTACCGCTGCTAGTAGGATCTCCTGGTGTGTAATCAGCCACAAATTCCCTAATTGCATCAAAACCCAATCTGTCGCAAAAATCCCCAAAACTTTCTTTCGGTGTCCGCGACTTTTTAAAGAAGACAAAAATCGGTTCTAGAAAACTTTCAAGATCATTGTGGTGCAGTCTTTCCACAAAAGGTTGCGCTAACCGAGTTTGATTTGGTGAACCACCCAACCATACTTGATAAGACTCCACAGCGCTACCCACCAAACCCAATTCTGCCATATAAGGACGAGCGCAACCGTTAGGGCAACCGGTCATCCTCACCACAAAATGCTGATTTTGTAAACCCAATTTATCTAATAAAGCCCGAATTCGTTCTAAAATTCCAGGAATGGCTCTTTCCGATTCTGTGATTGCTAAACCGCAAGTAGGTAAAGCCGGACAAGCCATAGCATAGCGGGTTAATGCTGCTATTTGGCTAGGATCAGCAACAACGCCACATTTATCCAGAATCTCTTGAATTGCTGCTTTATCTTCTGGTGCAATATCGTAAAATAGCAGGTTTTGATTACCTGTGAGCCGAATAGGCAGATTAAATTGCTCAACAATTGTCCGCAAAGCGGTTTTTAGTTGGAATGTTCCGTCATCTTTCACACGCCCGTTATCAATGGAAATACCCAAAAATAGTTTACCATCGCCTTGTTCATTCCAGCCCAAAAAGTCTTTATATTTAAACTGGATCAGAGGTTTAAAAGGTTCGATGGGTTTACCAAGGTATTCTTCTACCTGAGTGCGGAATTTATCTACACCCCAATCATTAATTAAGTATTTTAACCTCGCGTGTCGTCTGTCCGTGCGATCGCCATAATCTCGTTGTGTCGCAACTATAGCCTTTACAAGATTATATACATCAGCTTTGGCTACATAGCCAATGGGGTCAGCGGCTCTAGCAAAGGTTTCTTCTTTATTATGGGTTCTCCCCAGACCACCACCAGCAAAAATATTAAATCCTGCTAATGCGCCTTTTTTATTGGTAATCACTACCAACGTCAAATCCTGAGAGTACAAATCAACAGAATTATCTCCCGGAACTGTGACGCAAATTTTAAATTTGCGGGGCATATAGTGAGTTCCATAGATGGGTTCTACGGAATCATGAAGAATAGTACCATTACCGTTGGTTTGTCGGGCTGCTTTGACATCTGGATGTTCTTGAGCGCTAATGGCTTTTTCCCCATCTAACCAAATTTCATAATAAGCACCGGTTTGGGGAGAAAGTAAATCAGCGATATTTTGGGCATATTCCCAAGCATACTGATATTCTGAGCGATTTTTAAAGGGGGCTGGAGGAGCCATAACGTTGCGGTTAATGTCACCACAAGCGCCCAAAGTTGAACCGAGATTTTCGACAATTGTAGCGATCGCCGCTTTCAGGTTCTTTTTTAAGATACCATGTAGCTGAAAGCCTTGGCGAGTAGTAGCTCTGAGGGTATGATTACCATATTCATCAGCCAGTTTGTCCAAAGCCAAATAAAGCTCAGGGGGTACTAAACCACCGGGATTTTTTGTCCGCAGCATCATTTGGTAATCTTTTTCCTGACCCTTGATGCGGTTATCACGGTTATCCTGTTGATAAGAACCGTGAAACTTGAGAATCTGAATTGCGTCTTCACTAAAGTGGGTAGTGTCCTCAAGGATTTCCGTGGCTACAGGTTCACGTAAAAAATTACTATTTTCTTTGATACCTTCGACTTTGGAAGGCTGACGATTGGTCGTAGGAGAAGCAGCAGTGTTAACCATTACGGTAGATACGTTTCTGAATAAAGCGGTAGACAAAATTAAAATTAAGCAATTAATAGCACCTATTTGGCTAAATAAACTACTTAAAATCAGTCGGAATTATGAATATTATTTTGATTTTAACATGGTCAGAGGCCACCTTGATCAAGCGGCGGTTAGAGTAGCTAACTACTCCAACCAGCAAATATTCGCATTGCCTTAGACCAAAGACAATGAGTAGACTTGACCATCAATCAACAGTCGCGTAATCCCTTTAGCTTGTAAATGGCTACTAGCTTTATGGAGCATTTGACTATCGGGAACTTTAATCACGCGATCGCGCTTAGTAGAAAAGCGTTTAGCTACACGATGGTTATCAAAAATTGGCAGTGTTTTCTGTTGATTTTCCAAACTAGGAATGAGACCCAAATCACCAAAATCCTTGAGTGGCCGGGTAATTAACTCCGCAGAACGATCAATTACCAAATAGCAAGTTTTCGGTAAATTAGCGACTGACAATGGTAAAACTTGTACAGATACTTCCCCATTTCCCCGTCTAGTAACTAGGGGTTTTGGAGCTTCATAGTCTTCGTCCTCAAAGTCCTCCTCATCCTCATACAAATCATCATCTAAATCGTCATCTTCTAAATCATCAGGTTCATCCAACAAATCTTCATCGAGAATTTCCGCAAACAGACTCGGCTGTGAATATCGAGTTTCTACCTCTATCTTTGGTTTGGGGACAATGGGCGTTTCCGTTGGCTTGTGTCTAACAATTTCCAGTTCTTTGACAATAGGAGTTTCCTTGATAACAGGAAGCTTGGGTTTTTCCACTGCTGAGGAGCGTGTTTTCACCCGTCTATTAGCCGGAATCGGTTGATCAAAATCAAAATCATTCTCTGGTTCTGGTTTTGGTAATGCTTCTGCTTCTATTGTGGGCTTTTCTACTTTTGGGTTCAATAACTCCCCACCACTGCTGACGCTGCTAGAAGCCTCTACTAGCAATGGTGGTTGGGTCAACAGCGGTAACTGCTCATAACTTACCTGCGCTCTGCCTTCAGGGGTTCTAGCAGCACGTTTTAAAGAGACGAGAAATTCGTACTCTTCTTCTGGTAAGGTACTTTTAAGCAGACGGCTAATTGTAGAGTTACTCACACCATAGCGTTCTGCTAAAGTCGAGGTTGTTTCCGCAGTTTCTCGATATAGCTTGAGAATTTCTTGTTTGTCAGAATCTGTTAATTTTCTCACGGTAGACACCAAAATTTGTTAAGTTCGTTTGCGTCCACGGTCTCGGCCTTTAAGACTCAATGATGCGTCATATTCTAGAACAGCACCCAGACCGAATAACACTCCACTAAACACCCAGAATACTTCTAGTATGTCTCCACTTTGATAATTAGGTCATTGGGCGAATTTAAACCACATATCTGCATATCTGCAATGTAGAGCGAAAATGCGGCTGCGGCAATCATTCGCCAAGACAAGGAGACTTTACGTCCCCAAAAAGCCAGCAGCATAGTTGTGGCAATAATTAATAATGCCACATCGCTAACTATGTAAAACAAGTTGAGAAAAAAGGCTATCTGTTCAGTTGATGTTTGCTCTTTTTGAGCAATCAACCAAGGGAGAAAACTGCCTAATCCGCCAACTGCTGCTACAATTAGCCATTGCCATGGGTCTAGATGAATGCGGCGAGAAAGCAAGGCTAAAGCCATACCAGTCCCTAAACATAAATATGTGAGGACAAAAAATATATCAGCAATAGATACATCTGGCTCTTGTTTTAGGACGATTTCTATATAGCCGAAAACGAGTCCACCTATAAAATAAGCAAACATTCCTAACCCGATTGAGAGCCAGACTTTTCCACTACTAACCATTTGGGTACTCCGCCAGTTCCTCCAGCATAAGAGACTTGCACCCAAATAAGCCACAGCTTCAAAAATATTTGTACCAATTACATACCACTGGGCGCGAACTTCTATTCCTGCTTGCTCTGGGTCAGGGATTTTGGCACTGAACAACAAAAAGTATAACAATGCTAAAACAGCCCAGCTAAAACAGCAAAGAACAAGGTTTTGAGTAGTTAAGTAGGTGGGCTTGAGATCAGATGAGTTGTCGTAAGATTTACTCATAGAGATTAACTATGTAAATGCTCTGAATGTAATATTGTTTACAAAATTGATGAAATAATTGGCATTTACGTACTTGTGTGATAGACAATAGCCAGTTAAAGGCAAGTGCCAGTTAAGAGTTGTTTTTTAACAAATCAATATCCACCTTAACGCCAAAGCTGATGAAGTGGAGATTTTTGTAACCAACTGATAAATAGTTCTTGGTGTCACCAAAGTATGTTTTTCCTAATCTGTGCAGTTCTTCTAAAAAAAGAATTACATGAGTTTCTTGCCAAGCTGGCATTTTACTCATCTGTGACAAATTCGCGGTTAGGAAAGATTTTACTGCATCTGCGGCAGATATATCGGGAAATTGATTTTTCTGTAATACCCCGGTTATCTCTGTGGCAAATAAACGGTTAAAAACATGAGTTTTTTCTGTTCCCTGTTGCCCGTTCCCTGTTCCCTCTGAATGAAATTAGGAAATTTTTAATTTTCTCTTGCTTATTTAGACAATTTTAGCTATGATTGTGAAGGCTTCATGGGTACGTAGCTCAGTTGGATAGAGCATCCGCCTTCTAAGCGGACGGTCACAGGTTCGAGTCCTGTCGTACCCATTAAAATTGGTATACATAGCTATTAATAACGCGCAAAGGTTATAGTTGTACAACAATAATTAATGACAGTTATATTTTAGAAGCCACCGAAAGTGGGAAAATAAAATTATGCCAAGAGAAGACTTAACAGAGGAAAAGCCGATAATATGCACTTGAGTGAAATTACCCATCCTAACCAGTTGCATGGTTTGTCAATTCGGCAGTTAGAACAAATTGCCCGGCAAATTCGTGAGAAGCACCTACAAACCGTAGCAGCCTTTGGAGGGCATTTGGGTCCGGGTTTGGGCGTTGTCGAATTAACACTGGGGCTTTATCAAACCTTAGATTTAGATCGGGATAAGGTCACATGGGACGTAGGACATCAAGCTTATCCCCACAAATTAATTACCGGACGCTACAGTAATTTCGACACTCTTCGCCAAAAAGACGGCGTTGCAGGTTATCTTAAACGCGGCGAGAACAAATTTGATCATTTTGGGGCAGGACACGCTTCTACAAGCATTTCTGCCGCATTAGGAATGGCTTTAGCCCGCGACTTAAAAGGGGAAAAATTTAAAACCGTTGCTGTGATTGGTGATGGGGCTTTAACTGGAGGCATGGCGCTAGAAGCGATTAACCACGCGGGACACTTACCCAAAACTAATCTCCTCGTGGTTCTCAATGATAACGAGATGTCCATTTCTCCCAATGTGGGGGCGATTCCTCGTTATCTGAATAAAATGCGTCTGAGTGCGCCGGTGCAGTTTCTCTCAGATGGAATTGAGGAACAGTTAAAACATCTGCCTTTTGTGGGTGAATCGCTTTCCCCAGAACTGGAACGCATCAAAGAAGGTATGAAGCGGTTAGCAGTTCCCAAAGTCGGCGCTGTTTTTGAAGAATTGGGCTTTACCTACATGGGGCCAGTTGATGGCCATAATTTAGAAGAATTAATTGCCACATTCCAACAGGCACATCAAATTACTGGCCCTGTTTTGGTTCACGTAGTGACAACTAAGGGTAAGGGCTATGAACTGGCGGAAAAAGATCAAGTAGGCTACCATGCCCAAACTCCCTTTAATTTAACCACTGGGAAAGCGATTCCTTCCAACAAACCTAAACCCCCCGCTTACGCTAAGGTCTTTTCTCATACTTTAGTGACACTGGCGGCACAAAATCCTAAAATCGTCGGCATCACAGCCGCAATGGCGACTGGTACAGGTTTAGATAAACTACAAGCTAAATTGCCTAACCAGTATATTGATGTGGGTATTGCTGAACAACACGCTATTACCTTGGCTGCCGGTTTAGCCTGTGAAGGTATGCGTCCTGTTGCTGCTATTTACTCTACTTTCTTACAACGTGCCTTTGACCAAATTATTCATGATGTTTGCATTCAAAATCTACCTGTATTCTTCTGTTTAGATCGGGCGGGGATTGTTGGTGCTGATGGTCCGACTCACCAAGGTATGTATGATATCGCTTATCTGCGTTTCATTCCGAATATGGTGGTAATGGCTCCCAAGGATGAGGCGGAATTACAACGGATGGTTGTGACTGGGATTAATTACACTGATGGACCGATTTCGATGCGTTTCCCCCGTGGTAATGGTCACGGTGTCCCCTTAATGGAGGAAGGTTGGGAATCTCTGGAAATCGGGAAGGGGGAAATTCTCCGTCAAGGGGATGATGTGTTAATTGTGGGCTATGGTACAATGGTTTACCCGGCAATGCAAGCAGCGGAAATTCTCAGCGAACATGGGATTGAAGCAACTGTGATTAATGCCCGTTTTGTTAAGCCTTTGGATACTGAGTTGATTTTACCTTTGGCTAAACAAATTGGTCGGGTTGTGACTTTGGAAGAAGGTTGTTTAATGGGTGGTTTTGGTTCTGCGGTGGCTGAGGCTTTACTTGATGCTGATATTGTTGTCCCTGTGAAGCGGATTGGTGTTCCTGATATTTTGGTAGATCATGCCACACCGGATCAATCTTTTGCGGAGTTAGGTTTGAGTAGTCCTCAAATTGCGGAAACTGTTTTACAAGCTTTTTTTAAGAAACAGGCTGCTGCTTTGGTCTAGTTGATTTTTTGTCTGAATCAGGATTTACGGGATTTCAGGATTTTTCTGTATCCTGTTTATCCTGGTTCTTAATATTTCCAGAATTATTGACCGCAGATGAACGCAGATAAACGCAGATAAATATGGATGATTATTTTTTTGTGCAGTTTCACATAAAATTTGGTATTAAATATATTGGTAATTTTTCATAATTATGAAGTTGCTAAACAATCGTTATCAGGTTATTCAGGTTTTAGGTGCAGGAGGGTTTGGTGAAACTTTTCTCGCTGAAGATACCTATATGCCTTCCCGTCGTCGTTGTGTGATTAAGCAACTTAAACCTATTAGCAATGACCCCAAAACTTATCAAGTAATTCAACAACGGTTTGAGAGGGAAGCTGCGACGTTGGAGTATTTGGGGGAAGCTAATGACCAAATTCCCCAACTTTATGCTTATTTCTCGGAAAATGGTCTCTTCTATCTGGTGCAAGAATGGGTGCATGGTCACACTTTGACTAATGTGATTAAATCTCAAGGACAATTACAGGAAAATACTGTTAGAGAAATTCTGTTAAGTTTGCTGTCTGTGTTGGATTATGTTCACAGTAAAGGGATTATTCATCGAGATATTAAACCAGATAATATTATTTTGCGGGAGATAGATAATAAACCAGTTTTAATTGATTTCGGTGCGGTTAAAGAAACTATTCGGACTACTATTAATGCTGCTGGACATCCTACTCAGTCTCTAGTGATTGGGACTCCTGGTTTTATGCCTAGTGAACAAGCTATTGGTCGTCCGGTTTATGCTACTGATATTTATAGTTTGGGTTTAACGGCTATTTATTTACTTACGGGTAAATATCCTCAAGAATTAGAAACTCATCCTCACACGGGACAGGTTATTTGGCAACAATTCGCTGGGGGGATTTCTCCCCAATTAGTAATGCTACTAACTCAAGCGATTGAACCACGTCCAGGCGATCGCTTTACTACTGCGAATAAAATGTTATATGCTTTAAAATCTGACACTTCTATTCCCTCACAAGTTTATCATATTAATCAAACAGCAGCAACAATTCATCTCACTCCTGCCGCACTAAATCAACCTATATCTTCACTCTCTCAAAATCCCGTGGTTAAAACTGGGAATAATCCTCAAATTTGGCAAAAACCAGCGGTGATTATTGGTAGCGTTATGATGGGAAGTTTAATGGGTGCAATGGCTATTTCTAGCATAAACCGACCACAAACCACAAATTCCATTGTCACTAATTCCAACATCACAGAAACACCAACCCCAACCCCAACACCAACATCAATCCTAACACCAACACCAATACCAACAACTGTAAATACTCCCATTTCTGAAGCAACTGTATCTCCTACTCCTTCAATATTACCTGAACCCACAGAGACAATTCCTGAAAATACTCCTACTCCTTCCATAGAATCAACTCCACAACCAGAAATAAAAAATGAACAGGAACAAACGTCTGTAGTTCCTACTACAGAACCGACTTTAACTATCAAAGAAACATTAAAGAAAAAAAGACAGGAAAAACGTGATCAAGTAGCTACTAATATTAGGGAAACTGTCCCAGCATTTCCTACAGGTACATCAAGAAGTAGTGTAGAAGAAACGCTAGGTAAACCAAAGAAAGATTTAAGAGGATTATGGGGAAATACCCGCGCTGTTACTTATAAAGTTGTTCCTAAGAAAATTGATTTAGGCTACTTATTTGATAAGAAAACTGGAACGCTAAAACAAACAGAAGCAGCTTTTGCATCATCAGTAGAACCTGAAGTTATGCAGACAACTCTCAATGGTTTATTGAATGGAGAAGCTACAGCAGAAATTAAACAAGGACTGCAACAAGTTCAACAACGACAAACAGATAATTTTACTTTTAGTAAGGGTGGGGTAAAAGGTCAAATAGTTCGACAAAGTTGTGATTTTATCTATATTAGTATTTGGGATGCTGATTTACATGATTTTGTGAATCCAGCAGATGCAAAACAGTGTTAGAGGAATAGGAGTGAGAATGAACTTTATCACCAAAAGTCTGAAAAGAGGCAATTTCATTAATACATATAATGGTAAATTTGTCCAGTATATAAGTTCTATCTATTAGACATCTCCAGAAAAGAATGTAGAGACGTTCCATGGAACGTCTCTACAAGGGTTGTAAGTCACGCATATTTGATTTTCACCAGATGTCTATTATGTATTTCGTTCTAAAAACTTACCAATATCCCCATTATATAAATGAATTATAGAAACAATCATTTGTTTAACTTTCAAAGGATTATTATTACAGAGATTACATAAATCATCCTTTTCTTGATCAGTTCCCCATAGTGGTTGTGATTCTATCAGAGACAAGGCTATTTCTGAGGAATTAGACAACTTTAAACACCTTACTGATGATAGCCAATATTCTAAAAAAGTGAATTCTGGATATTGTTCTCGACAGGTGAAAATCACACAACTTTGATGATTGGTTTCAGCAATTATTTTGATGAATTGCATATATTTCAGATGATCAATATCTACATGATCCAAAATAATCAGACAACGATGAGTACGCAAATAATAGATAATTTGATTAATATTGAGTTTGTTTTCTTTGTGATGGGAGAACAAAGATAGCAAGTCAGTCATCATACTATCAAAACATGGAACTGTCGGTACTGAACGCCAAAAAACGTAATTAAATTGATCCTGAATTTGTTTTACAAGTTGAGTAGCTAAGGTTGTTTTCCCAACTCCACCTATACCGAATAATCCTAGTAAGCGACAACCATCTTGTAAAATCCATGACTGCAATTGTGTCAGTTCTTGGCTATATCCGTAAAATGCTGAAATATCAATTGCAGTTCCCCAGTCTGGGAATTGATTTAAATTTGGTTTTTTTTTGCGTATTTGTGCGTATGCGGGGGGGGGAAATATTACTTCAGCACTGGTAGTAATTTCTCGCCAATCTAGATTTAATCGCCGACATAGTTCTTCAAAGCTTGTATAACTAACAGGTTTACCAGTCAGGAAATTACTAATTGTAGCTAAGGACAATCCGGTATCATAAGCTAAAGCCCTTTGGCTGGGGTAGCCATTAACTCCAAGTGCCATATTAACCTGTTGAATACGGTCATTGCTTACCTTAAGTGACTTTGACATAATGTTAAATAATTTACGTCAAGACGGTAATAATTCACTTGTTCAGGCAGATTTGACTAAATTCAGATGTTTTGATTGATATATTCTCATAATCAGTGCGTCATGTAAATCTATCTTTAGATAGATGACATGGTTGTTTTGTTTTTTGATGTCAAAATTAGCTCTCAAGTCAGATGAAGTCAGATGAAGTCAGTGTTTCTCAGTACGGAAGTCAGTACAGCGTTGGGTAGATTGAATATATGCTAATTCAACTAATTAGCACCCCATGGAAATATCACGAAAACAATATCTTTTTCTGGAACTAAACAAGGAGAATCTCAAATGGCTAGATATGGAAGCAATGGAAATGATGATTTATCTGTTGAGGGATACTGGACTAACCCATGGTGGGCACCTTGGGGAGTTTGGAATTGGGCTTATGATAACCAGCTATACGGATTGGCAGGAAACGACTTTCTCAAAGGCGCATATAATGCCGACTTGATAGATGGTGGGGATGGCAATGACACCATCTGGGCATGGCAAGGAAATGATACTCTTTATGGTGGTAACGGTAATGACAATATTGATGCTGGTCAAGACCACGATTTAGTCTATGGCGGAAGTGGTAATGACACTATTTACGGCGATCGCAATGATTGGACTAATCGAGGAAATGGCAACGATACTCTTTATGGAGAATCTGGAAATGATTACCTTGATGGTGGGGAGGGTAATGACTATCTTAATGGTGGAACTGACAATGATACTCTGATTAGTTTTTGGGGTAATGATACTCTTTATGGTATGGAAGGTAATGATTATATTGATGGTGGAGACGGCGATGATGTCATAGATGGTGATTCATGGTATTGGGTTTCTGGGTCTGCCAGAGATACTATTTATGGTGGATCTGGCAATGACAAAATTTGGGGTGGTGAAGACAACGACTTCATAGATAGCGGATCTGGAAATGACACTGTAGACGGTGAAAGTGGTGATGATACCATCTGGGCATGGCAAGGAAATGATACTCTTTATGGTGGTGACGGTAATGACAATATTGATGCTGGTCAAGACCACGATTTAGTCTATGGCGGAAGTGGTAATGACACTATTTACGGCGATCGCAACGATTGGATTGATAAAGGAAATGGCAATGACACTATTTACGGCGAAAGTGGCAATGATGTTATATATGGTGGTGCCGGTAATGATGTTATAGATGGTGATGCTTCGTATACAGTCTATGGCTCTGCGAGAGATACTATCTATGGTGAATCTGGCAATGACTATATTTGGGGTGGTGAAGACAACGACTCCATTTATGGTGGGTCTGGAAATGACACCATAATTGGTGAATCTGGCAATGACTATCTAAATGGTGGTAAGGGAGCAAATACAATATACGGTGGAGATGGAAACGACGTTTTTGCTGCGGTACAATTTGATGGTCAGAGAGATATTTTTAATGGTGGTGAAGGTGTAGATACATTTTTTGTGGGAGTTTCAGGGGATAGCAACGATTTAGATACTGCTAGTAAGGTCTTGTCTTATACAGGACAAATTACCTCAATAGTGGGTACTGTAGTTGGTGTTATCAACCCTCTGACTGGGGCTGTGATAGGTGCTTTGGGCGGTGCATTCGGTCTAGGATCTTCAATATTACAAGACCTTAAACCAGCTATTGGAGGTTGGAATGATGTTGTGATCATTGATGATTTCCAGCCACAGAAAGATATATTGGTTATACCGAAAGGTTTTAATTGGACTGAGAATCGTAATCTAGGAACGAACATAGATAACGTATATTATCAAGGAATAAACATCAAACAACAGAATCAAGCTGGTGGGGAGGATTCTTTAGTTTTCCTGGATATTGCCGGGTACAACTCACAACATAATTACAGTTTGCAACTACTTAGTCAAACTGATAGTTCTTGGTTTTACACTGTGGCGTGATCATAATGCGGTGTATTTAAGGCTATTTATCAACTTTCCCGTCAAGCAGCACCGTCAACCCAATGAAAGCCAGTAGGTTGGGTTGAGGAACGAAACCCAACATTTTGCCCCATTTACAACATTTTGGCGCATTTGTTGGGTTTTCCCACGTTAAGCCCAACCTACCACTACCAAAGGAGAATGGCTTATTGATTTGGCTAACAAACCCGCCATGAAATGAATTTCATGGCTAATAGCCAAAGTTTACTAAAGTAAACTATAAATTGATGGTTATTTCTAGTCATCTTCAGATGACTTTTGCTATGAGACGGGGAATTAATTCCCCGTCGGGTAATAGGTTTTACGTTAAGTTGACACTTATGAATCTCTTGCTTTACCCCTACTATCCTACTTTTATGTTAGAATAATCAAATAGATTCTATTGCATCCGACCGATAACCGCTATATGGTATTTATTGCCTCGAATAGTGTATAGTCAAGAAAAAATTCACTAATTGCTAATAGCTACAGTATTGTTAGTGCAAAATTAATAATGATATCGGCAAGAAATAATAGTTACATAGACATCATCAACAGCATAAACCAAACGATTTGTATCATCAATTCGCCGTGACCAAAATCCAGCTAAATTTTCCTTGAGAGGCTCTGGTTTACCAATACCCTCAAAAGGCATCCGCATCGTCTCCTCAATCAACTTATTGATTCTTTTGAGAGTCTTTTGATCTTGCCCTTGCCAGTAAAGATAATTACCCCAAGCCTCATCAGTCCAAGCCAACATTCTACTCATTTAACAAATCTCGCTGCACCACCTTCCCCTGCTTAAATTGAGCAATGGAACGTTCTAAATGGGCTGCATTTGCCGGAGACTTCAATAAATGCACAGTCTCCATGAGACTATTAAAAAACTCCAGGGACATCACCACCGTATCATCAGCATCCCGTCTAGTGATAATTGTATAGTCGGCATCTGCCGTCACCTGGTCTAAAACCGTTTTCAGACTATTTCTGGCCTCGCTAAAAGAGATAATTTTCATTGGCGGAGAACCTGTACTGTTTATTGTACAAGTATAGCGGGTTTGGGTAAATTGTACAATCCCCAGACGCGGATGTAGTATTTTGTCTTCCTAAAAGAGCCGCACCCATATATGGTATTTATTGCCTCGAATAGTGTATGATCAAGAAAAAATTCACTAAAAACATATATATAATTATGAATACATTAGAAAAATTAGAATTGTTGAGTGAAACCTGTAGCGACAACACAGAATTAGATAGAATTATTGGACAACTTTTAAATGTAATTTTAACTCGTTATCGTCAAAAACTCGCTATCTATAACTTAGATATAGATAAATTTGAGAAAAAATATCAACTCGCTTCTGAACAATTTTTAGAACAATTTAACTCAGGAAATTTAGGAGATGAAATGGATTTTTTTGAATGGTTCGGCTTATGCGAACTACGCAAAGATATCTTCCAAAAAATCCATAAATTAGAACAAGCTTTATGAAAAATGTTAGAAATGCCGATGACTATTTGGCATGGATAAAATCTGTAATTGCACTTTGTCCAGAAGTCGTAAATGTAACGATTATTCGAGAAGAATCACAAACTGATAAAGGACTATGGCGTTATCGTCTGACATTAAAAAATGGTAGCTTTTTAGAAATGTTTGAATTCTTGCAAATAGCATCAGGACAAGTAGAAATAATTAAATATAGTTTCCATTGGCAAACTGAAAATAGAGAACTAATAAAACGTTGGGATAACGCACCCCATCATCCGGAAATTTCAACTTACCCCCATCATGTACATGATGGTTCTGAAGATTCCGTTTTTCCGTATTTATCTGTTGATATTGAAGCAATTTTCAGACAAATTTCTGAACATATAAAATCTCAATAAGTTGTCATTAACATAATGCTAAAATAATTTCATCAGTAATTATACCCCAAATCAAGCAACTATGACTAAAAAACCCAAACACATTTTATTCTTACATCCCAATTTTCCCGCCCAATTTCGTCACCTAGCCACAGCTTTAGCAAAAGATGATAATTATCAAATAGTATTTACTACCAATCGTCAAGAAGGAACAATACCAGGTGTACATAAAGTCATTTATGAACCTTCCCGTCAAGCTGCACCCCAAACTCATCATTATGTCCGCAATTTAGAAAATGCCGTTCTCACCGGACAAGCTGTATATCGAATCGCAGAAAACCTCAAAGCACAGGGTTTTATCCCAGATATAATTTATGGTCATTCTGGTTGGGGTCCAACATTATTTATGAAAGAAGTTTTTCCCAAAGCAGAATTATTGTGTTTCTTTGAATGGTTTTATCATCCTCGCGGTTCTGATGCTGATTTTGATCCCAATGAACCATTAAATGCAGATGATTTATGTCGAATTCGTGTAAAAAACGCCCCGATTTTAATTGATTTATATAATTGCCATAGAGGTCTTACTCCCACTAATTGGCAACATCAACAATTTCCCCCAGAATATCATAGTAAAATTAATGTTTGTCACGATGGGATAGATACTAATTTTTTTCAACCTCAGCCAGATGCTAAATTAGTTTTACCCCGCATTAATCTTGACCTTTCCCATGTCTCAGAATTAGTCACCTATGTAGGCAGAGGAATGGAACCTTATCGGGGTTTTCCTCAGTTTATGGAAGCAGTGGCATTAATTCAACAACAACGACCAAATTGCCATATTGTAGTTGTGGGAGAAGATAGAGTAGCCTATGGTAAACAGCTTCCTGATGGTAAAACCTATAAACAATTAATGTTAGCAAAACTGGATTTAGATTTATCCAGATTACACTTTACTGGTAGATTACCTTATCATGAATATCTCCAAGTCTTACAAGCATCTTCAGCCCATATTTATTTAACCCGTCCCTTTGTTTTATCCTGGTCAATGATGGAAGCAATGTCAACAGGATGTTTGTTAATAGCTGCTAATACTCCACCAGTTTTAGAAGTAATTAAAGATGGTAAAAATGGACTTTTAGTAGATTTCTTTTCTCCTGAACAAATTGCAGATAAAGTCAACAAAGTGTTAGATAACTTCCAAGATATGAAAGCTATTCGTGCAGCCGCAAGAAAGACTATAGTAAATAATTATGATTTAGCAAAATTATTGCCACAGCATTTACATTGGTTGTTAGGGAAGAAAACTTCCGTTAAATCTCATGGGTTTGCAAAAATATAAAAAATAAAATAAATACCCTCATACTTTGACAAACTAACCCCGCAGATATTAAAAAATGTATGCTGCGTTGGTTAAGTAATATTAGGAAAACTGTTGATTTGATGTGATTTGTAGGGGTTTAGTAGTGCTCATTGGTGTCAACTTAACGCAAAATCTTCATCCCGCAAGGAACTCAAGTTCCTTGCTAATAGCGAAAGTCATCTAAAAGATGACTAAATACTAGGAAAATTCATTAGTCCGTTTTAACGGACTTGAGCTATGAGACAGGGAATTTATTCCCTGGCGGGTGTGGAAGCCAAACAAATAAGCCATCTGTAACCTAAGTTGACACCAATGAGTAGTGCTAAACCCCTACCATATATCGAAGTTAAGGTGATTCATATTGACTTCATATCACTAAAGTTAATAACGTTGAAAGGTTACTAATCACTTATTTACCAATTTGTCAATAGTAAATTTTTACTATCGCTCAAATTAGATCATTTCTGAGCAAATTTATGGCTAAAATTTTTGTAAAGTTTTGTATTAACCTGGGAAATTAATTTCTGAAACTACTGTCAATAAAGGGTTTGAGACTAACATCTTCTGAAAAATCCAAAATTGACAATAGTAGGCCAATTATGAAATTCTCTGAAATTATAGCAAATCGCGGAAAGTATTGCAACCTCGTTGATAAATAGAAAAGATTCTCAATTAATTATTAAGGAAATCTAAAGGCAAATTGCTATAAGTTATAAATATCAAAAGTATTATTGATTTTCTATAACTCAAGCTTATCATACAGCCATAAGAAATGATCAATAGCATTGATGATGAGAATAAATAGAATCTGGAATTAAACTACAAGCATATTATTTCATGATGGTAAGCGAAAGGCTACCCATTTACCCGAATACAGCATAAGTACATTGGTACTTTCCCCAGCGACTATATGCGCCCGATTCAGACAATAATATATCAAAAGCTGATAATATATCTTAAATCACAGAATATAGTAATTAACTGATTATGTCCAATTTAACAACAATCGCCCGACTACGGAATATTATTTTCTCGATATTCCTAACTCTGATCATCAGTTGCATAGTTCCTGCAACTGCTTCGGCTTCTAGCGTGGGAATTGAATCAGGTTCTCTTCCTCCTTGTCCAACTTCCCCTAACTGTGTTGTCAGTCAAAATGCTGATGCTAAACACGCTATTGCACCAATCACTTATGATGTAACACGAGATAAAGCTAGAGAAACCTTACTCAAAGTTCTCACGGTTGTTCCCCGCACCACAGTTATAGAACAAACAGATAATTATATTCATGCGATTTCTAAAAGTCGCATTTTCAAATTCGTTGATGATGTAGAATTTTATTTTCCTAGCAATGATTCAGTTATTCATATTCGTTCTTCTTCTCGTGTGGGAGATTCTGATTTTGGTGTCAACCGCACTCGCTTAGAGCAAATTCGTTTAGCTTTACGAGATTTGAATATTTAATATGAAAATTGTCAGAATATTGTCAGAAATGGCTAACGCCACGCTTCGCTATCAGGATGTCCAGGATTTAAGGATTAACAGGATGAAAATAAGGATTTAAT